>NZ_QOBB01000166.1:0-16854 GCF_024704855.1 Burkholderia sp. HAN2018
CGTCGCTGGCGGGTTCGCGCGCGCCGCGCCTGCCGCTCGGGCCGGACGGGCGTCTCGCGAAACGACGGGCGGTGCGGGATTTCTTCGATTACTTCCTGCTCGCGCAGCACGACCTGACACCGGCCGCGCTCGACGCGCTGGTCGCGCGGGAGGTCGCCGCGCAGCCGATCGGCGCGCCGGCGCAGCGCGAAGCGCTCGACCTGTGGCCGCGCTATCGCGCGTGTCTCGCCGCGCTCGATGCGCAGCCGGGCACCGTGCAGCCCGGCACGCGTATCGATCCGGATGCGATCGCGGGCGAGCTCGAACGACGGGCGGCACTCGCGAGCCGCTGGCTCGGCGATTGGAGCACACCGTTCTTCGCCGACGCGTTCCGGCAGCAGCATGACGACCTCGACCGGATCCGGATTGCGCGCGATCCGGCATTGAGCGATGCGCAGAAGCGTGAACGCCTTGCGGCGCTCGACCAGGCGCTGCCGCCGGACATGCGCGACGCGCACGAGCAGCTCGCGCGGCAGCGCGAGGCGGTCGCGACAGTTGCACGGCTCGACGCGCGTCGCGCGACACCCGATGCGCTGCGTGCGCAGCTCGGCGCCGACGTCGCCGCGCGCGTCGTGCGGCAGCGGCAGGACGACGATGCGTGGCAGGCGCGCTATCGCGACTATGAGGCCGAACGTGAGCGGCTCGTCGCGCAGCAGCTTGCGCCCGATGCGCGCGATGCCCAGCTCGCGCAATTGCTGCAGCGCGATTTTCCGGATCCGGCGGACGCATTGCGTGCGGCGTCGCTGGGCGCGGACCGCGCGGACATCACCGCTCGCCAGCGCGCGCGGTAGCCGGCCGGCGCCGACATCCCCGGCAAGCGCCGTCATGGATATTCCACGTTCGCCATTGGAGAAGTGTGGGATATGTCACTCAGTCCGCATTATTTCGATGGAGGAATGATTTTTATTTTCAGGATTAACTGCATTCCGTCGAATTGGCCGCTATTCGTAATTTTCAATGATTCACCGGGAAGGCACCTTTGCAAGGGCAATATTTAAATCGCCGATAATTGATTGACCATGCAAATATCTCGGAGTAACGCCTGAAACTGTCAAATTACTTCATGTAACAAAGCCGGAGTGGCACGCGCGACGGGGCTGCGTGATATCTTTTTGTCCAATTAGACCGTAAGGAAAACGGCAAAACCGGAAAACTGGTTCGTTTCAACGCTGCATGAAGATTCGGTGGCCGAGGGGCAGGAATACAACGTACGAGGTGCACCGTGATACATCAGGCCGACAATGTCATCGAGTTGCCGCATGCGCTTGGTGCCAATCAATTCCTGGCTGCGCTCGACGGAATTAGCCGTGCGGAATTGGCGCCTCATTTGATGCTTTCGAATCTCAAGACCGGCCAGGTGCTGTGCGATGCCGGCGAGAATCTGGAGGCCGTTTATTTTCCGGTGACGGCGGGTATTTCCCTCCAATACACGACAGGCAGCAAGACGACGCTCGGCGTGACGGAAATCGGCCGCGAAGGCATCGTGTGCGACGACGTCATCGGCAGCACGACGCAGCGCCGCGTCGTCGTCTATCACGGCGGATTCGCGTATCGGCTGTATGCGCGCCGTTTCGCCGACGCGTGCGACGCATCGCCGGCGATCAGGCGGCAGGTCTTCGTGCGGATGCAGCTGGTGCTGGCCCAGGCGTCGCAGGTCATGTTCTGCAGCCGCCATCACGTGATGCGGCATCAAGTGAGCCGCTGGCTGCTGATTGCCTACGAGCGCTCGCGCAGCATCGAAATCCCGGTCACGCACGGCATGCTGGGCCAGATGCTCGGCGTGCGCCGCGAGACCATCACCGATACCGCGCGACAGCTCCATGAGCTTGGCGTGATCCATCAGCATCGCGGCGCCATCGTGCTGACGGATCTCGCCCGTCTCGCGGGGCAGGGCTGCGACTGCCATCGGGTCATCCGCGACGAAACGTGCCGCATTCTCGCGATCGATGCCGGTACCGAGGCCGGCGCCGGGTTGTCGCGACGCGTCCGGACGACCTAGTTGCCGGAGCATCCTGCCGCGCGGCCGGCACCGGCGTGCCGCCGCGGATGGATGAGCGCCGGCGCGTCGCGCGCATGGAAGGGGAGAGGTCCGAACGCAAGACGCGTCGCGACGCGGCTGGCCGGCGGCATCGAGAAGAATCAGAAAAGCAGTCAATCGGGTATGGAAAACATTTCGAAGCTCCAGAGTCAGCGCAGCTCGTTTCACGTGTGGCCATGGAGTCCGGCGCTCGGCATCCTGCCGATCGTCGTCGTGATCGTCGCGCTGGCCGGGTTCGTCGCCGTCAGCCTGATCGTGATCATGTCGCTGCGCGTGTACGTCGGCGGCGAAAGCAGCTGGTCGAAGGCGCAGAAGGACGAGATCATCCTGCTGTCCCGCTACGGACAGACCGGCGACGAAAAGCTGTTCGACGATTACCTGGCGGTTGACCGCACCCTCACGTTTCTCGGCGTTGCCCGCCGCGCGATGATCAGCGTGCCGCCGGATCACCGCGTGGCGCGCCAGGCGCTGATCGAGGCGGGCATCAATCCTGTCGATGCGGTGGCGGTGGTGTGGTTCTATCCGATCCTGAGCAGCTTCGCGCGCCTGAACGCAGCGTTGCAATACTGGGAGGACGCGGACCGGCAACTGGTCAACCTGCGCGCGATCGCCAACGCGTTGCGCGAGTCCGTGCAGGCGGGCGACGTCCGGCGCACGAGTCGCCTGAACCGCGCGATCTGGGACTTCAACTCACACATCGAGCCGCTGCCGAAGCGCTTCTCCGACGAACTGAGCGCCGAATTCCGCTCGGCCGTCATCCAGCTGTTCCTGTCGTACGTCGTGGCCTCGCTGCTGATCCTCCTGCTGTCGGTGCGTTGGGCGAGCCGCGCGCAGCGCCAGCAGGCGTCGATGCAGACCGAGCTGGACCGTAGCCAGGCGTTCGCGGAAGCGGCGCTGCGCTCGGTGGCCGACGCGATCGTCACGATCGGCCTCACGCGCAGCATCGAGACCGTCAATCCGGCGGCCGAGCAGCTGCTCGGCGCGCCGTCGCGCCTCAGCGTCGGCAAGCCGATCAACGACGTGCTCGACCTGATCGATACGTCGACCGGCATGTCGATCAAGCTGCTCGCGTCGCTCAGCAACAGCGGCGATCAGACGTTCACCCGCGATCTCGACCTGATCCGCGTGTGCGGCTCGGCGGTGTCGGTGCGCGCGTCGCTGTCGAGAATGGACAACGCCGCGGGCCGCTGCGTCGGTTACGTGCTGATCCTGCGCGACATGACGCGCGAACACCAGTTGATCGAGAAGCTGACCTGGCAGGCGTCGCACGACGCGCTGACCGGCCTGATCAATCGCACGGCGTTCGAGCAGCGCCTGGGCGACGCGCTGACGCACCGCGGCGGCGGGATGTTGATGGTTCTCGACCTGGACGGATTCAAGGAAGTCAACGACGTGTGCGGGCACGCGGCCGGCGATGCGCTGCTGCGCGACGCGACCGAGGTGTTCGAGCGCTGTCTCGATGACGACGACGTGTTCGGCCGGCTGGGCGGCGACGAATTCGGCATCCTGCTGCCGGCCGGCCGCAACGGCGTGCCGGACGACGGCAAGGCGGAGCGCATCCGGGCGTGTCTCGAGGATTTCACGTTCCTGTGGGAAGGCGAGCCGTTCAAGATCAGCGTGAGCATCGGCGTGCTGGATCTCGCCTGTCGGCCCGAGAGCGTCGAGAAGGCGATGCAGATGGCCGACATCGCGTGTTACATCGCGAAGGACCGCGGCCGCAACCGCGTGCATGTCGCCGATTCGCGCGACATGAACTCGGGACGCCAGGCGTATCACATGCAGTGGAGCCGCCGCGTGAAGACGGCGCTCGAAACGAATTCGTTCCAGCTGTATGCGCAACGCATCGTGCCGATCCAGCCGGCGCACGGCGCGCAGGAGCGCGCGGAGATTCTGCTGCGCATCCCGGACGCCGACGGCAAGCTGATCTCGCCGGTCTTTCTGCCGGCCGCCGAGCGCTACGGCCACATGACGATGATCGACCGCTGGGTCGTGCGTAACGTGATCCGGCGGCTCGCGCGGCTCGAACAACGCCAGTACGTCGAATACAACGTGAACCTGTCGGCGATGTCGATCACCGACGAGCGCTTCGTGGAGTTCGCGATCGCCGAGCTGTCGGCGTCGGGGCTGGACCCGGCGCTGCTGTGCTTCGAAATCACGGAGACGAGCGCGGTCCGCAACCTGGAGGTCGCGTCGCGTTTCATGTACGAGCTGCGCGACCTCGGCTGCCGCTTCGCGCTCGACGACTTCGGCGCCGGCATGTCGTCGTTCTCGTATCTGCGCCAGTTGCCGATCGACTACCTGAAGATCGACGGCGGCCTCGTGGCGACCATGACGTCCGACAGCATCAAGCGCGGCATCGCGTCCGCCATCAACGACATCGCACACGTGATGCAGTACCGCACCGTCGCCGAGCACGTCGAGGACGCGGCGACGGCCGAGATGCTTCGCGCGCTGGGCGTCGACTATTGCCAGGGCTATTACTTCAGCCGCCCCGCGCCCTGGCAGGAGGGGGGATTCCATTGAACCAAGCGAGGAACGAACGCATGAGTGCTCCATTTGAACTGACCGGCGACCTGATGGACCTGGCGAGCTATCCGGCCTGGCTGCGCGACGTGGTCGGCACGACCGACGAGCTGAAGGCGCGTGTCCGTGCACATCCGGTGTTCGCGGCGATGAGCGGCGGGACGCTGCGCGCGTCGCAACTGCGCGCGTTCTTCGTGACCGGCTGGGCGGTGGTCAGCCAGTTTCCGGAGTACATGGCGATGAACCTGGTGAAGACCGCTGCCTATCGGTCGCGCGGCGAAGAGAAGGCGCGGCGCTATCTGATCCGCAATATCCGCGTCGAGCAGAACCACGTCGATCACTGGGCCAACTGGGCTGCGGAATCGGGCGTGACGACCGACATGCTGCTGCACGGCGATGCGCCGCTGGCCGGATTCGCGCTGAGCCACTGGTGCTGGAAAAGCAGCAGCACCGACGCGCTCGCGCCGAGCATCGCCGCGACCAACTACGCGATCGAAGGCGTGACCGGCGAGTGGAGTGCGTTGCTGTGCGCATCGCCGTATGAACAGCAGTTCGACCCGGCCGTGCGGCATCGCGCGATGCGCTGGCTCAAGCTGCATGCCGACTACGACGACCGGCATCCGTGGGAGGCGCTCGACATCGTCGCGACGCTGCTCGGCCAGTCGCCCGCGGCCCGCGACGTGCGGGACGTCGAGACGTCGATCCGCAAGAGCCTGAGCTATTTCCTGACGAGTCTCGATTGCTGCATGCATGTGTAGTCGTTTGCGCCGCGCGCTCGCGGGTTCGCGCAGGCCGCACCCGGCCGTTCCGGCCGGAAGGCGGGCCGGCGTGACGTCGCGATTCGCCGTGCGGGCCGTCGTGCTGGACGATTTTCCATGGCCACCCACGTTCTCGTCGTAGAGCCCGATCCGCGCATGCGTGACCGGATCCGCGCGCTCCTGCGCGGCTGCCAGATCGCCACGTCGGCGCTCGACGATGCGTCGCGGCTGGTGGCGCACGTGACGGCCACGCCGCCCACCCTGATCGTGATGCGGGTCGAACGGCCGGCCACGACGTTCTACATGGCGCTCGGTGCGCTGCGGCGCGCCGGTCACGACATGCCGGTGATCGTGATCAGCCGCGACGCGCAGGTGGTCGACAAGGTCGTTGCGCTCGAAATCGGCGCGGATGACTATCTGGTGGAGCCGTTCGACCCGATGGAACTGATCGCACGCGTGCGCAGCGCGGTGCGTCGCTACGCGCCGAACCGTCCCGCGCCGGTGCGCGAGCCGGTGAACCCCGAATCGTACGCATTTGGCGACATCGAGGTGAATTTCATCACGCGGCGCGCCACCCGCGCGGGACAGGACCTCGGGCTGCGTGCCAGCGAATTCGCGCTGCTCGCACTGTTCATCTCGCAGCCGATGCGCGTCCTGTCGCGTGCGGAGATCCTCGCGCTCCTGGGGCTGAGCGTGGCCGGGCGCTCCGAACGCGGGCTCGACGTGCTGATCTTCCGGCTGCGCAACCTGGTCGAGCAGGCGGTCGGCGATTATCGCTACATCCGTACCGTGCGCGGGAAGGGCTACATTTTCGTGCCGCTCGGCACGCTGGCGGACGATGTGGATGGGTCCCGGCATGCTTGAGCCGTGCGCAGCCCTGCAGATCGCCATTCTTTTCGAATTCGTCACACCACGCCTTGAGAGAATGCTTCGCTGGGTAGCCCAACGGGCGAATGGTCGGCTTGATGCGCTTCCCGCGTTTCAAGTACAGATTGACCGACCGCATGCGCTCTTCGCATGAATACATGGCCTACAGTATCGAGTACGGTATAGGCGAGGTCGGCTCGGGGGTGTCAGAATGTCCGTGTTCAAGGCGGGTGGAGCCCCAGGTCAGCCCCTCTTCTTGGAGGCCAGTTCAAAACCCGGCGGGGAACCACTTACTTTTCCGGCAAGCTGTTACTTTTGGTTGCCTGAATCGATAAGGACATGAAGATGAATATTCGTGAAGCGCAACCAAACGACCTCGATTCGATTAGAAAGCTGCTCGAGGAGAACCAACTGCCGATCGCTGACGTTACCGCTCCGCTCCTGGACGATTTTCTCGTAGCGGTTGGCCCGGGTCTCGTGGGAGTGGTAGGACTAGAGCGATTTGGGAGCAATGCGTTGCTACGGTCGCTCGTTGTTGCCAGTGACGGTCGCTCTCGCGGACTAGGCCAAGAACTGGTCGAGAAAATGGAGAAGAGAGCGAGAGCGACGGGTGTCTCATCGCTGTGGCTGCTGACAAACTCTGCGACGGAGTTTTTTCAGGGTGCGGGATATACGACAGTTCACCGGAATGAGGTTCCGACAGTGATCAAAGGAAGCAGAGAGTTCGCCGAACTTTGTCCAGCTAGTGCCGTTTGCATGTGCAAGCACCTGTGACACATGCCGCTTTTGCTGTAATAGGTTAGATCAAGCAGGTTGCGCCGTGCGCCTCAAAATGTTCCAGCAGACGAGAGCGCAGCTACATTTCAAGAACGCTTCGTGAATGTCGGCTCGGCGATCGAACCGAATGCGCAGACGCCGGAAGTTGTGGAGCCACGAGTGAGTCCGTTCCACTACCCAGCTGAATTTGCCCGGACTGCTGCCATGAATCGATCGAATAACGACGCCCTGTGTAAAAATCGCTGCATCCTGCGCGGTGTGTGAATCGCGTCTCGCTTCCGGGAGACCGATTTGTTTGAGTCAGGCCACCTTGACGACGTCTTCAACCCAGAATGATTTCTGAATGTCCCTCGTATCAATGACAAAAATTACCGAATGGGCTGCCGGACTGACGCTTTCCATTGCGCCGTGGTTGGCCTCCACCGCATTCGCTCAGGCGACAGACACCCAGGTACAGGAAGGCATCATTGGCGGTCAGGCTGTACAACTGATCCTGCGTCTCGACAATCACGGCCCCAGCCTGAGCGGCTACGTATTCGAACAGAACGGCGGCCTGCTGTTGCCCCTGGAGGAAACGCCGCTGGCGGATAGTCCGGAGGCGGCTCCCGATCTGTCGATTGACGTAACTGATGCGAAGGGTCAGCCGTTCGCGATGTTGATGCTGCGTTCTTTCCGCTGGACGGATCATAAGCTGGCCGGAGACTGGGTGGATCTGAGAAGCCGGGTCCGCACCGCGTTCCAGTTCAAGCAGACGGCCATGTTCGGGAGCGGCTATGCCGCCGTGGCCTACGATGGCGATCTGCTGCAGGTCGGGAAAAGTGGTCCGTATCTGTTCCGCGTACACGCGCACAAGGCTCGTGGCGAATTTGGCGGCCTGGTGGATCGAATCGATGTCTACGATCGCGCCAGTGGCAGCAAGATTCAGACACTGGATCACCTGCAGCTGGGCTTCAACTACACCGACACGCTGGAGTTCGACGATTACAACGGAGACGGGCATACGGACTTCCGTGCCTCCCGGCTCGCTATCGACGGCAGCGGCAATCGCTCCACGGGCAGCCGGAGCTACTTCCTGTTTCTGAACGGCCAGTTTCGCGACTTCACGCCGCTCGACAAGCTGGAAGAGGATGGAACGCCCTGGTTCCTGCCCCACGGCCGGATCGACGTCCGGCAGGAGTCCGACATCGACTATCGCAACCGTCTCGCGACCTGGAACCACTACCGGTTCACGTCGCCCGGGACACTGACATTTACCGGCAGCACCCAGGGGCCAATGAACCGATGATCAAGCACCTTAAAGCCGTCGTGGCATTGTCGGGCCTGACCTTGTCGGGACTCGGCGCACCGGCCGCCCAAGCCGCTTCCCTGTTTCAAGGGACCATTGGAAAGCAACCCGTTACGTTGTACCTGTCCCTCGTCAATACCGTGACCACGGGGATCTATTTCTACGACCGGCACCGCACCCCCATCCGGCTCAAGCCCACGATCTCCCATACGTCGGGGGACACCCACATCGATGAGCTCGACGCCGACGGGCTGCCGGCCGCCCGGCTCGCACTGCCGAGCGATATCAATCCGCCCAAGTCGTACGATGGCACCTGGGTCAGTTACCGCACCGGACAGAAACTGCCCATCCATTTGAACCTCGTCGCCTACAGCGCATACGGCGCCGAGCCGGTTCCGATACTTCAGGCGGCATCCACGGATCGCTGGTATTTCGTCATTCCATCGATCGCCACGCTCGATCGCGTGATCGAGGTGCGGGACAAGAAAACCGGCGATCTCGTCCAGGCGCTGACCCCCGCTCATGGTGCGTTGTGCGATTGGGGCATCGATACGGTGAAGGTGAAAAAGGACGGACCTGCGCCGGAGTTGAGCGTGGCGGGGGTAACGGTCGAAAACGGCGCGTGCGTGGGGGCCGCATTTGCGTGGGATCCTCAAAAGCAGGCATTTCGGGAAGTGCGTCCGTAACTCGGGTCCAGGGAGCAACGGAACAACCAACTCACCTAAGCGGGCATGTTGCCCGTCAGGCAAGCGATAGCGGGATTTGTCGGCGGAGGGCATTGCATTCCCACATGCGGAGCCTGTCCGCAAGAGGGCCGGGCAACGAACGCCATTCGATCGTGTGCGACCCATCAGCGACGCCCCTCGGCACAACTCGCGCCATATGCTGACCATTCGGAGAGGTTGCGCAGAGCACTGCTCACGATAAGGCAGCTAGCGACGTCACGTTGAAGGATCGGGACGTTTGATCATTGGCATGGCAAGCGCCGCACTTGCGCAGTTCGGCGTGCGGTCGAGCGGCCAGCGTAGCCATGCGCTTTTGCCGGCAGGCAGCGGCGGCGCTCAGGCTGCGGGGGCATGGCCTCGGCCAGTGGGTTGATCATTGGATTCTTGGTATTCGACATGCTTGAGCCTCCCTCACAAAGAAGCCCGCAAGCTTGCCGATAGCGAGTGACGCACGAATTACAATCGCATTACTGACAAATTACAACAACGCTTCGTGCATTGGAGCGTTGCTGCGCTTTACGTGAAGGCTCCTGTGAGCATGCTTCCCATAGGGCACCGGGTTGTACGGAAGCCATGATCGAATCCGTTTTCCAGGTGCACCGCCTTCCTTGGCGATATACGGGAGCCATTTTCTCGAGCTTCGATCGGGCTGAAAATTCCAGGGCAGGTCAGGTCTTGTTCGGCGTTGGCGAGGGCCTGCCCATGGATGTTCAGACGCGGTGCTTCTTTCCGATAACAATGTCATACCCGGATCGGGCCGGTTCGCTCTCGCGCCAGCGTGCCATCAGCGTATTCGACGGCAACGTCTCGTCGCGCAGCTTGCGTGCGACATCGACGCCGGCGACCGGTAACCCGTGTGGATCGAGCAACCCGAGCTGGACGAGCACGCTCGCCTGGTCCCAGTAGATGTGTTCGTTGTAGAGCTTGGGCCCGCGGAATGCGACGACGACAACCATCGGAATCTCCACACGCTTGCCGGTCGGCGCGACGCCGGGCAGCAACCAGTCGATCTCCCGGTCGTGCGTAAACGTCAGGATGAATTCGTCCACCATGCGATCGACGCCGATCACGCGCGAGATCGGCGCCATCGCCATGTCAGCCGGATTGTTGTGGACGAAATGGTGCGTGTAGAAGCGCTTCAGTTCCGTGTACCCGGTGCCGCCCGTCATGGTCGGCACGTGATTCACGTACGGCTCGGGCACCATCGTCCGCATCGTCTCCTCGGGATCGCGCGCGGCGAACTCCAGATGGAAGTGGTGATCGGCGAGTGCACCCAGGTCGTAGTCGGGGCCGAGCACCTTGCGAAACACCGCGAGGCTGCGCGTATGCGCGGACATCGCCGCCGCCTTGACGAAGGTCGGGCCGTTACGGCTGAATGCGTGGCCGGCGCCCTCGTAGACGTAAAGCTTCGCGTTCGGCTTGCCGTCCAGCGCCGCGCGTATCGCCGTCACGGTTTCGGGCGGATTGAGCGGATCGTCGGCGCCGAAATGCAGCGCGAGCGGGCACGCGATGCGCTCGGCCAGTTCGAGCGACTGCTCGATGCCGACGCCGTAATAGCCGATCGCACAATCGACGTCGCCCTGGGCCGCGGCGAGCCAGGCGAGCTTGCCGCCGAGACAGAAGCCGAGCACGCCGACCCGGCCGGTCGATTCAGGCAACGTGCGCGCATGGGCAACGGTCGCGCGGATATCGTCGACGGCGCCGGCCACATCGAGGCGCGTGTAATAGTCGAATGCTTTGGCATGGTCGGCTTCGCCGTAACCGAGTTCGATGTTCGAGCCGAACGGGTGGAACAGGTCCGGTGCAATGACGACATAGCCCTCGGCCGCATAAAGATCCGCCACTTCTCGGATCTCGGCGTTCACGCCGAATATTTCTTGCAGCAATACGATGACCGGGCCACGGCCCGCTTCCGGCAGTGCGAGATAGGCGTCGAACGCCGTGTCGCCCCGAACTATTCTGATGTGCTTCGTCATGGATGAAGTCCCGATGGAGTAGGGGGAGGAATGCGAGCCGAACGGTTCGCTACTGCGCTGCGTGCCGCTCGAACCATTCGCGCGGCGAGCGGCCCTGATCCGGCCCCAGGATAGAAAAACCGCCGTCGACGGGTACGTCGATGCCGGTGAGCCACGATGCATCGTCCGAGCAGAGAAACGCGACGATGCGCCCGATCTCGTCACCGCGACCGACGCGGCCCAGGACGTGCAGCGGCCGGCCGACGCGGTCCGCGACATCGACCGACCCGCCCGCGAGCCGTTCCAGCGATGGCGACCACGTCCAGGCCGGCGATACGCTGATTGCCCGCAGGTCGCGCGGCGCCAGATCCACGGCGAGGTTGCGCGTCAGCTGCAGCAACGCTGCCTTCGACGCCGGATACAGCGCGCGCCCGGCCGCGCCGAACTTGCCGCCCACGCTGCCGAGGTTGACGATCACGCCGCGTCGCCGCAGATGCGGCGCGGCTTTCTGCGCCAGGATCGCCGCCGACACGAGATTGACGTCGAGCAGGCGCGACCATTGTTCGCGCGTCGACGCGAGGCCTGCGTCGTCGTAGCTGCACGCATTGTTCACGACGATGTCGAGGCCGCCGAAGACGGTAAGGGCGGTCGCGATCGCGCTGTCGAGTTGTGCGTCGTCGGTGACGTCGGTGCGTGCAAAGTGCGCCGATGCGCCGATCGAAGCGGCCAGCGCGTGTCCCGCATCGACATCGAGCCCGACGATCAACACGCCAACGCCTTCGTTCGCGAGGGCGCGCGCAATGTCGGCGCCGAGCCCCTGCGTCGCGCCGGTGACGATCGCGACCTTGCCCGCGAGACGCGCGCGCGGGCTGGCCGGACTCGTCTGCGAGGACGATTCGGGAGAAGGCGAAATGTTCATGCGCCCTCCGTTTGCGGCGCGCGGCCGAACAACTCGGCTACACTGGAAATGCCCGCGATCAAGCGCATCGACTCTATCGATGCATCGTGCTGTCGACGATCCGCGCACGCGCAGGCATCAGCCGCGACGGTCACGCGATAGCCGAGATCGGCGGCATGGCGGACAGTCATTTCAACGGTCGAATGCGTGGCGACGCCTGCGACGATCAGGTGACGCACGTCGTGCGCGGCGAGGATCCGTTCCAGCGGCGTACCGATGAAGCCGCTCGTACATTGATGATGGATGACATGGTCGAGCGCGCGCGCCGGATCGGGTTCGAGCGTCGGGTAAAACTGCGCGCCCCAGCTGCCGTCGCGCAACGCACCGAGCTCGGCCGTGCGCACGAAAATCGGCGCATTGCGCGGCAAGTCCGCGTAATCCTCGCGGAAGGCAATGCGGACATGCGCGATCGGCAAGCCGAGCCCGCGTGCGCCGGTGATCAGCGCGCGGGCCGCGTCGAGCACCGCCGCGCGGTCGGGTTGATCCGCGTCGAAGCCGACGCGAATCTTGCCGCGCGGATCGAGCACGTCGTTCTGGTAATGCAGCGCGATCACGGCGGTGCGCGCAAGCGGTATCGGCAGCGATGCGGCGTTCACACGAATACCTCCAGGTTCGCGAGCGCATCGGTCGAGTTGATGAGATCGACGCGCTTCAGATAGATCTTCCAGTCCGGGCCGCTCGTATCGAGCTTGTGCGTGACGAGCCCGGCGAGCGTGCGCTGCCCGATCCGCCATTCGTTGACGATCTGTGTCGAGTGGACCACCAGCCGGCCGGCCGCATCGCGGCCGTCGACGATCACGTTGCCGACGACGCGCGCGGTGCGCGTCGACGGCTGCTGCGACCAGTTGCGCCGGTTCGTCACGCGGGCCGCGCGCACTTCGCGCAGCGTCGCATCCTCCCAGAAGAGCGAGATATGGTCGCGCGGATTGGCTTGGCCCGGCTCGTGTGGCAGCCAGTACATCCCGTCGGGCGTCCACGTGTCGAGCCAAGCGTCGAATGCGCGCGTGTCGAGCAGCCGCGCCTCGCGAAACAGGAACTGTGCCGCCTGCGCGTGCAGCGCGGCGTCGAAGGCGAGGGCAGGGGCGTCGACCGCGACGGTCGACAGATCGAAAGCCGGATCGTGCAGCATCAGGCGTCTCCTTCGCGCGTGCGCGCCGTCGGGGCGGCCTCGTCGACCATGAAGCGTTTCCACGCGGCGAACTGGTTGCGCATCGGCAATTCGCTGGTGCCGTTGATCGACACGAAGCCGTCGTCCGTCGCGCGATCCGTGCCCGCGTAGCGATGCATGCTCACCCACTCGCCGCCGCGGGTCTGGTTGCCTTCCTGGCAGCGCGCGTAGACTTCGACGTCGTCGGGCATCACGTTCGACGACGGCGAATTGATCACGTTCGCGTAGGTCAACGCGCGGTCGAACACGGCATCGGGCGCGCCTTTCAGGCGAAACAGCTGGATTTCGACCAGCGTCCGGTCCACCGCAATCGGACGAATCACGCGGAACTGCTGAAACACCGTATGCGGGGACCCGCTGCCGTAGATCACGGTATTGTGGCGGTTCATGCCGAGAATCCGGCGTGCGCGTTCTTCGCCGTAAACCTCCGCGAGCACCGCGAAATGCGTGCTCGACACCGAATCGCGTTCGGCAGCCGCCGGGTCGAAAATACCTTCCATGTAGCCGTGGCCGTATGCGTACGCGCGCAATTCCAGTTTTTCCCAGAATTCGTACGGCTCGCCGTTCCCGTCCATGATGAGCAGCTCGAACGGCATCGCGCCCATCTCCGCGGCCTGCGCGCGGGCCGATACCACCGACGATTCGTGGGTGACCGGCGCATGCATCGTGTCATGCAGGTTCTCGTAGAACACTTTCCAGTTCGAGCGCTGCAGGACGCGGAACACCCCCCCCGTGACTTCGACCTCGCCGACCGGGGAGCGGTCGCACAGGTTGTCGATCGATGACACGACGCCGTTCAGGAAGGCCCGCAGATCCGGGCCATCGTTGCTCTGGCTGGCGAATACGAAGCCGCGATAGCTGTCCACGCGCGCGACGCGGCGCATCGAGAAATCCGGATGCTTCGGGTCGAAGCAGGTGTTCTGCAGGCCGTTGCGCAGCGGCGCCGACAGGTGCGTGCCGTCGTGCCTGAACGTCCATGCATGATATGGACACCGGAAGAACTTCCCGACCGAGCCGTCGCCGTCGGGTACGACTTTCGCCCCCTTGTGCGGACACCGGTTGTAGATCACGTGGATCGTGCCGTCGGATGCGCGCACCATCACGACGTCCTGGTCGCCGATACGCGTCGTGTGATAGTCGCCGGCCGTCTTGACCTGGCTCTCGTGGCCGACGTAGATCCACGCGCGGCCGTAGATCCGCTCCATTTCCAGCGCGAAGATCGCTGGATCGGTATAGAGGCGCTTGTGCACGCTGTCGGGCCGCACCAGCCCGGCCAGTGTCTCGTTGGTAACGCTCATGGGGGTACCTCGAAGGGGAGGGTCAAAGATCCAGCACGAGATGCGCGCCATGCGCGCGCGACACGCATGGACAGAACGCGCCGCTCGCGTGGTCGTCGTCGCTCAGGCAGATGTCGCGGTGATCGGGGGCGCCGTCGAGCAAGCGCACCGCGCACACGCCGCAATCGCCGCGCCGACAGTCGTAGAGCGGATCGAGGCCGGCTTCGATCATCGCGTCGAGAATCGACGTGCCGGGTGGCACGTTCAGCACGTGCCCCGTACCGGCGAGACGCACTTCGACCGTGGCGTCTTCCACCGTCGCGACCGGCGCGGCAAAGCGTTCGCAATGCAGCGTGTCGTCGCGCCAGCCGAGATGCCGCGCGGCCGCGAGCGTCGCCTCGATGAGCCCGGCGGGGCCGCACACGTACAGATGCGTACCGTTCTCGGGCGCGCCGATCGCGTCGGCCAGCGGCAGGCCGCGCGACGGTTCGCCGTCGTCGAACCAGCATGTCGCACCCGGTAGCGCGGCGACCTCGTCGCGATAGGCCATCGACATCGCGTCGCGCGCGGCGTAGTGCAGCGTGAACCGCCGCCCGCTGCTCGTCAGTTCGCGCGCCATTGCGAGAATCGGCGTAATGCCGATGCCGCCGGCCACGAGCAAGTGCCGGCGTGCGTCCGCGACGAGCGGAAAATCGTTCCGGGGCGGATCGATGTCGAATTCGTCGCCGGGCGCACAGGCGTGCATCCGCTGCGAACCGCCGCTTCCGGCTGCTTCGCGCAGCACCGCGATTTCGTAACGGTCAATCGAATCGGCGCTGCCGCCGGCGTTCACGAGCGAATACGCGCGCCGTCGCGAACGAGGGGAGAGCGGCACGTGCACGCCGATGTGCGCGCCGGCGGCAAACCCGGGTAGCGGGCCGCCATCGGCGGCGACGAGATGCAATCGGCGGATTGCGGGCGTCAGTGCATCGATGCGCTCGACGCGGATTCTGAGCAGGGACATCCAGCGGCTCCGTTGAATTCAGAGGAGTCCACTGTATGCGGGCGAATGTGCCGAGAATATCCGGCGATCGCAGCGCCTGTCCGGCGCGCGCAGAATTTCCGCTCAGGCGGCGGACTGGCGCGCGCGCCGCAACGTATCCGACGGCGATTCTCCGAACGTTTCGCGGTACAGGGCGGCGAATCGGCCCAGATTCGCGAAGCCGCAACAGAGCGCCACGTCGGCCACGCGATCGGTGTCGCGGCCTTGCCGCAATCGGTCGCGTGCGTGTTCGAGACGACGTTCGCGGACCAACTGCATCGGGCTGCCGCGCGAAAAGCGTTGAAACCCGTCGAGCAGCGTGCGCACGGGCACGCCGGCCGCCAGCGCGATATCGGCCAGCGTGATCGGCTCGCACGCGTGCTCGGCGATATAGGCTTCCGCGCGCTTGACCGTGCGCGGCACGAGCGCCGTTCCGCCGGATCGCGCCTGGCAGTGATGCGGCTGGCCGGCGAGCAGGAGCGAGATCACGAGCCGCTCGAATTCGAGCGCGATGCGGCGGTCGCGCTGCGCGAGCGCGACGGTCTCCGGCGACGATGTCATGACGCGCAACTGCATCAGCCACGGCAAGAGTTCGGAGCGGGAAAGGTCGAGCACCGGCTCGATCTGCAGATGGTCGTAGCCGGTGTGAGACAGGATCGCGTGCTTGTCGACGCGCACGAAGAACTGCTCGCAGTCGCGAGAGAACGTGGCACCGAAATGGCTGGCCGGGCTCACGATGACACCCTGCGCCGGCCCGACGATCATGCGCCGGCCGCCGACGCTCACGTCCGCATAGCCGCCGAGGCTCAGGATCGCGAGATAGTAATCCTCGATTTCGCCGGCATCGACGCCCATCGCGACGTCGTAACCGATCGTGCCGAACCCGACACTGTCGATCCGCACGTAGTCCATGTACGCGGAATAGCCGCCGCGCGAGCTGCCCGGGATGAGTCGATGCGGCTGCAGCACCGCGGCGATCCGTTCCCGCGTGTCGTCGATATCGACCGACTCGAAATAGCGGTATCGACGGAGCTGGGTCGGCTCGATCGGCAAGGAAGCATTGGACATGGCGAATCTTCTTTGCGTATGCGGGGAAACCCGGGGCGCGATGTCGGACGATCGCCGCGGTGTTCCGGGTCACGTCCACTGTACACGTTTGCAGCAAGGTCAATAAAACGGCCAGTAATGGCTTCTGGATACTTGCGGGAATTGGACAGGCGGCCGTGTGCGGTTGCGTTTACCGGCTGGATGGTGAGCGGAGGTCGAACAGCTTACGCGGCCCGAAAGCGGACATTTCAATCTAGCCGCCACAACACATGTCATACCCGGATTCAGATGTCCACCTTCCAGCTATTTAGAGATGTCCGGTTTTAAGGTCGGTTTTGCTGCGTCTCTTTCCTCGCTTTAACCGTTACGCAGTGTCGAAGGCCGGCGCCTGAACGGGCAGGGCGCTTGCGTTCGTT
>NZ_QOBB01000167.1:0-16442 GCF_024704855.1 Burkholderia sp. HAN2018
GGCGGCGCCGCGCGCCGCCCGCCACGACGACCACCGAATCCGACCGCCATGTTCTCCATCATCATTCCGACCTGGAACAACCTGCCGTACCTCAAGCTCGTCGTCGACAGCCTGCGCCGCCACTCCGCGTACGACCACCAGATCATCGTCCACGTGAACGACGGCTCCGACGGCACGCTCGACTGGGTGCGCAGCGAAGGCATCGAACATACCGCGTCGCCGACCAACATCGGCATCTGCCACGCGGTGAACTGGGCCGCCGCGCGCGCGACCCGCGACTACGTCGTCTACATGAACGACGACATGTTCTGCTGCCCCGGCTGGGACACGGCGCTCGTGCGCCGCATCGAACAGATGCCGACCGACCTGTTCATGCTGTCGGGCACGATGATCGAGCCGGTCGACACGCGCAACCCGTGCGTCGTGGTCAGCAATTTCGGCCGCGACGCCGAGCATTTCGATGCGGCGGGCCTCGTCGCGGCGGCCCCGAAGCTCGCGCGCGCGGACTGGCTCGGCTCGACCTGGCCGCCGACGCTCGTGCACCGCGACTGGTGGAACCGGATCGGCGGCTACAGCAGCGAACTGTCGCCCGGCATGAGCAGCGACAACGATTTCTCGATGAAATTCTGGGACGCCGGCTGCCGGATCTTCATCGGCGCCGGCGACAGCCTCGTCTACCACTTCCAGCAGAAAAGCACGGGCAAGATCGTCAAGAACGACGGGCGCCGCCAGTTCCTCAACAAATGGGGCATGACCCAGGCGACGTTCGACCGCTACTACCTGCGTCGCGGCGAACCGGCCGGCACGCGCGTCGCGCTCGACACGCCGGCCGTCGAAGGACGCCTGAAGCGCGCGCTGCTGCGCTCGCGGATCAAGCGCGCGTTCAGCTGATCGGGCCCCGAAAACAGCACGGAAACGCCCCCTGCTTCGCGTATACTCTGCGCCGTTCGTCCCGGCTCTCCCGCCGGGGGCGCGGCGCGCAGCACGATGCCCGCAAGCCGCATTCGTCCATTCGACAGGTTCCGATGCTTTCGTTTTCCGCTCCCGCCACGCGGCGCCTGACCGCCGCCCGCGCCTTCGCCGTTGCCGCGCTCTGCATGGTGCCGGTCTCGACCGCGCTGACCAACGTCTTCTGCGGGCTGTTCGCCGCCGCGCTCGTCATCTCCCCCGAATTCTGGCGTGACCTGCGCTCGTTGGTCACCGACCAGGCCTCGCTCGCGGCACTGCTGATCCTCGCCGCGCTGGCCGTCAGCGTCACTTATACGGTTGCGCCGCACGCCAAGGCGTGGAACTGGGTCGCCAAATACGACAAGCTGCTGCTGCTGCCTTTTGCCGTGGTCGCGTTCCGTCATTCGAACTGGGCGCCGATCGTGCAGCGCTGCTGGTTCGCCACGCTGTGCGTCATCCTGCTGCTGTCGACGACCAACTATCTCGGGCTGACCGCGATCGGGCCCGCGCATGCGACCCAGCTGCCGCTGTCGCGCGCATGGGTGTTCAAGAACCACATCGCCGCCGGCATGTTCGGCGCGCTGCTGTTCTACCAGGCCGCCGATCTCGCGCTGTCGGCGCGCACGACGCTGTCGCGCGTCGCTTGCGCCGCCATCGCCGCGTGGTCGCTGGTGAACGTCTTCGTGATGCTGCAGGGGCGCACCGGGCAAGTCATCGCGCTGCTGCTGATCCTCGTCGTCGCGGTGCGGTTCGTGCTGTTGCTGCGCCGCCGGTCGGCGCTGCGCGCGGGGCTCGTCGCCGGGGTGTTCGTCCTGGCCGGCATCGCGCTGGTAGTCGCGGCTTGCACGGTTCACAACGGCCGGCTCGTCAAGGTCGTGTCGGAAGTGCAGCAGTATCGGCAGAGCGATGCGGCGACGTCGACCGGGCTGCGCCTCGAGTGGTACAAGAAGGGCTTCGAACTGTATCGCCAGCGGCCGCTGATCGGCTATGGCGCGGGCGGCCTCGAATTCGAATTCGAGAAACTCACGGCCGGCAAGACGGCCGCCGAAGGCCAACTGACGTCGAACCCACACAACGAATACCTGCTGATGGCCGTGCAGCTCGGGACGCTCGGCCTGCTGCTGTTCATCAACCTGATCGTGCAGATCGCACGCGGCAGCCGCGCGCTCGATCCGCGCTCGCGGCATCTGCTGCTCGCCTGGCTCGCGATCTTCGCGATCGGCAGTCTCGCGAATTCGTTGCTGCTCGATTTCGCCGAAGGGCACCTGATCGTGCTGCTGGCCGGTATCCTGCTCGGCTGCGGCGAGCGCGGCGAGGCGCTGCCGCGCGAGACGTCGGCGATCCGGCGCAGCGCGTAACAGCGCGTAACGCGCGACGGCCTGCGCCGTGCTGCCGACCGACTTCGGCGGCGGCGGCACCCGCCGTCGAAGCGACCGGGCTGCGCGCGTTCGGCGCGGCCCGTCGCGAAACAGGCCATCCAGAACGACAAAAAAGAACGGCGTGCGCCGCCCGCGCGTCAGTCGGATCCGGCGCGATGCAGCCGTGACGTATCGACGGTGACCGCGGCCGGGCCCGGCGGATTCAGCCCGAGCATCTCGGCCGCTGCGGCCTTCACGCGCTGCGCGCCGAGATTGACGAGGCAGTCGCTGCGGCTGTCGACCTTGCGCTCGCAGCCCTCGTGCCGGCACGGCACGCAATCGCCCTCCCCCTGCAGCAGCCACACGTTCCCGTGCCGCCCCGAGCCGCGCAGCGGCCACGGATTCTCGGTCGCCGGCCAGTGCTGCGGCCACGGCCCCCAGCGCACCGGGTCGGACGGACCGAACAGCGCGATCGTGTCGGTGCCGGTCGCGGCCGCGACGTGCGTCGCGCCGGTGTCGGGCCCGATGAAGAGCCGTGCGCGCCGTACGAGTTCGGCGCTTTCGCCGAACGTCAGGCGTCCGACCAGGTTCAGCACGTCGCCGCCCGCTTCGGCCGCGACCTGCTCCGCATACTCGCGCTCGCTGTCGGCCGGACCACCCGACAGCGCGACCGCATAGCCGTGCTCGCGCAGCCAGCCGATCATCTCGACCCAGCCGTCGAGCCGCCACTGCTTGTAACGGAACATCGGATACGGATGCAGCACGACCAGCGGCTTGCCGGCGCGGATCGCGGGCGACTCGGCGAGCCACGCGTCGAAACGCGCACGCCGTGCCGGATCGTCGCCGATGCCGGGCGCGACGACCTCGGACACCGGCTCGATGCCGATCACCGGCGCGAGTGCCAGCGTGCTGACGACCGTATGCGCGGATTCGTGATGATTGATCGCGATCCCGTTCAGCATCATCCGCGTGAGCCACGTCACGCGGTTCGGATCGACGAGGCCCACCCGCTTGCGGCCCGCGAACCAGCTGTAGAAGCGCGGCCGGTCGGAGCTCAGCGCGGCGCACGCGAGATCGTAGCGGCGCCACATCGACAACGCGTCGCGCAACCGCTCGCGGAAACCCGCGCGCTGCGCGACGACGATCACGTGCCGCACGTCCGGATTGTGCTCGAGCACGCCTTCGGTGCCGCGAAACACCAGCATGTCGATCTGCGCATCCGGCCAGCGGGCCTTCAGCGAACGGACGAGCGGCGTCGTCAGCAGCACGTCGCCGATACGGCGCGGCGCGGCCACGAGGATGGTTCTGGGCGGGCGGGCGGAAGAAAACAGGGCCACGGCGATTGGGGTATCCGGCTGGCTGAACAAGGCTGGCAATGTACAGGATTTTGCAGCAGCCGGCGCGGCCTGGCGAATCGGCCGTGCGGCTGCCCTGATACGGCCCTGCTCATGGAGGGATGCCCGGCAGGCGCACCGCGCACCGCGCGCCGGTGCCGGGCCGGCGCCGCACGCGGAGGCTTGTGACGCCCGTGACGCTACGAGGCCGCCAGGATCACCGGCGTCGCAACAACGGCAGCCGGCCGCGGGTGGGCTGCGTCGGCCAGCGGTTCGTCGCGATGGGTGGCCTGCGGCAGCAGATGACGCACCGCGCGCTCGACCGCGTCGACACCGATCGCGTCGACGGTCGCGCCGGCGCGCAGGATCACGTGCGGCACACCGAGCGGATGCCAGCGCAGGTATTTCTCGGGACGATCCTCGAACAGCGCGGCGACGGGCACGCCGAGCGCCGACGCGAGGTGCACGGGGGCGCTGTCGGCCGAGACGACCGCATCGAGCAGGCTCGCGGCCGCCACGAGCTCGGCGACCGACGAAGGCGCGACATGGCGGGCGCTCACGTCGCGCCACGAGTCGTCCTCGGGCGCATGGCCCACGGCCGGGTCGCGAAACACGATCACGTCGACGCTCGGCGCAAGGCGCTCGGCGAGGTCGTGCCAGCGATCCGCGGGCCAGCGGCGCTCGGCCGCCTTGTTCGTCACGAACAGCCCGACCCGCGGCTTCGTGCGCGCGCCGAGCAGCCGATGCCACGCGTCCTGCAATGCGCGGTCGGGATGGACCGACAACTCGAGACGGTCGAGATCGGCGCGGCCGAGCTCGGGCACGAGCCGGAAACCCGACAGTGCCTCGTGGCACATCGGCCGCTGCGCGACATGCTCGGGCTTGCGATCGTCGAATTCGGTCTCGGCATCGTGCCAGCGGCAATCCTTCGCGCCGATCTGGCGCGCGAACTGCATGCTGCTGCGATGCATGCCGCCGTTCGGCACGACCACGAGGTCGAACCGCAAGCGGCGCAGGCGGCGCACGAGCCGCAGCCGGTCGAAGAACGCACGCATCCGCCCGGGACGGTCGTTGCGTTCGCATTGGCGGCTGTACACGTAGGTGTGGATCACGTCCACGTCCGGGTTTCCGGCCAGCGCGGCCGCGTTGTAGCGGTTCGCGACCACATGCAGTTCCGTGCCGGGCCAGCGCTCCTTCAGCGCACCGAGAAACGCCGTCGTGCACAGCATGTCGCCCAAAAAATCGATCCGGATCACGAGGATCCGCTGCGGCGGGTTCCCATTGGCCATGGTCATGTGGTGACTGTCAGTTCATTGTTGTCGCGACGGGCCATTTCCCCGCATCCGGTTCCGGGACGGCCTTGTCGCATATCGCCGCTCGCCGCACGGATCCGCCCCCGTTCATGCGCGCGATACCGGCGCCACCCGCCGGACGAGCGGCGATCGGCGCCGCGTTCGTGCGGCCAGCGCCGGATTGTATAGCGTCCGGATGGCCAGCCCAAGACCCGCTTGCGTGAACATGCAAAACGGCCCGCCGCACCGCACGATGGCGATGCGGCGGGCCGCGTGGCGCGACAGCCTTCGGCTGAAGCGCGGTCAGTACGTGATTTCGACGACGCTGCCGTCGAACGCCGCACGCAGCTCCGCGAGCAGCACGTCGCTCGGCTTCACGCGCCATGCGTCGCCGAGGCGCATTTCGCCTTGCGCCCGCGCGTTGCTGTAGTGAACCTGCACCGCGAGCCCGTTGGGCAGCGGCGCCTGCGGACGGCGGCCGCCGTCGCGCCCGCCGCCGCGCGGTGCAGGCGCCTCGACCGCAGCCGTGGCAGCGGGATCGTCCTTCGACACGTGCGGCTCGAGCACGCGGCGCAGCGCGGCCGCGTCGGCGTTGCCGTTCATCGTCAGCCGCACGGCCTGCGCATAACGGCTGCGCGCGCGTTCGAGATCCATCACCGTGTCGGCCGTGAAGCGGATGCCGCCCGTGAACGCATCGTTGCGCGCCTGCCCCTGCACGATCAGCAGTTCGTCTTCCTTGAACAGCGCCTTGTTCGCCTCGAACTGCTCGTTGAAGATCGTGATCTCGCACTGGCCCGAGCCGTCGTCGAGCAGCGCGATCAGCATCTTGCCGCGCTGGGTCATCTGCGTGCGCAGCGAAGCGATGATGCCGGCCACGAGCTTGTCGCGCCCTTCCTTCAGGTCACCGACCTTCTGCCGCACGAAACGGCGCACCTCGTCGCGATACGCGTCGAACAGGTGGCCGGACAGGTAGAAGCCGAGCGCGCCCTTTTCTTCCTGCAGGCGGCGCTTGTCGTCCCACGCGGGCTCGTCGACGAGCGCATGCGCGTGCGGCGATTCGGCGCCCATGTCGAACAGGCCGGCCTGCATCGCGTTCGCCTCGGCCTGGTCGGCCGCTTCCATCGCCAGCGGTACCGATGCGATCAGCTGGGCACGGTTCGTATTCAGCGAATCGAATGCGCCGGCGCGGATCAGCGCCTCGACCGTGCGGCGGTTGACGACGCGCCGGTCGATCCGCTCGCAGAAGTCGAACAGGTCGGTGAATGGCTTTTCCTCGCGGGCGCGCAGGATTTCCTCGATCGCGTTCTGGCCGCTGCCCTTCACGGCGCCGAGGCCGTAGCGGATCGTGCGCGAGCGCTTGCCGTCGGCTTCCGCGACCGGCTCGAAGCGGTAATGCGACTGGTTGATGTCGGGCGGCAGCACGGCGAGGTTGTTCACGATGCAATCGTCGAACAGGATCTTCACCTTGTCGGTGTCGTCCATCGCGAGCGTCATGTTGGCCGCCATGAATTCGGCCGGATGGTGCGCCTTCAGCCACGCGGTGTGATACGCGAGCAGTGCGTAGGCAGCCGCGTGCGACTTGTTGAAGCCGTAGCCCGCGAACTTCTCCATCAAGTCGAAGATCTCGTCGGACTTCTCGCGCGTGAGTCCGTTCTTCGCCGCACCCTCGGCGAAGATCTCGCGATGCTTGGCCATCTCCTCGGGCTTCTTCTTGCCCATCGCGCGACGCAGCAAGTCCGCGCCGCCGAGCGAGTAGCCGCCGATGATCTGCGCCATCTGCATCACCTGCTCCTGATAGACCATGATGCCGTAGGTCTCTTTCAGGACGGGTTCGACGCGCGGATCCGGATAGTCGACCTTCTCGCGGCCGTGCTTCCGTGCGCAGAAGCTCGGGATCAGGTCCATCGGGCCCGGACGGTACAACGACACGAGCGCGATGATGTCCTCGAAGCGGTCGGGCTGCGCATCCTTCAGCATGCCCTGCATCCCGCGGCTTTCCAGCTGGAACACGGCGACCGTGTTGGCCTTCTTCAGGATCTGGAACGAGGCGGGATCGTCGAGCGGCACCTGCGCGAGCGACCAGTCGGCCTTCGACGGATCGAGGCGGCGGATGTAGCGCTCGGCCCAGTCGAGGATCGTCAGCGTCGTGAGACCCAGAAAGTCGAACTTCACGAGGCCGACGGCTTCGACGTCGTCCTTGTCGTACTGGCTGACCACGCCGCCGTCGTCGCCCTGCGTGTACAGCGGGCAGAAATCGGTCAGCTTGCCGGGCGCGATCAGCACGCCGCCCGCGTGCATCCCGACGTTACGCGTGAGGCCCTCGACGCGCTGCGCGAGGTCGAGCAGCTGGTGCACTTCGTCCTCGTGGTCGTAGCGCTCCTGAAGCTGCGGCTCCTCCTTCATCGCGTCGGCGATCGTCACGTGCTTGCCCGGCTTGAACGGGATCAGCTTCGCGATGCCGTCGGTGAACATGTAGCCGAGGTCGAGCACGCGGCCGATGTCGCGCACGGCCGCCTTCGCGGCCATCGTGCCGAAGGTGGCGATCTGCGACACGGCGTCCGCGCCGTATTTTTCCTTCACGTACTGGATCACGCGATCGCGGCCGTGCTGGCAGAAGTCGATGTCGAAGTCGGGCATCGACACGCGTTCCGGGTTCAGGAAACGCTCGAACAGCAGGTTGTAGCGCAGCGGGTCGAGATCGGTAATGCCGAGCGCGTACGCGACCAGCGAACCGGCGCCCGAGCCGCGGCCCGGGCCGACCGGCACGCCGTTGTTCTTCGCCCAGTTGATGAAGTCCGCGACGATCAGGAAGTAGCCGGGAAAGCCCATCTTCGTGATGGTCCCGCACTCGAATTCGAGGCGCTTGTAGTACGTGTCGCGCTGCGCGTCGCGTTCGGCTTCGGCCGGATACAGCTGCGCGAGACGCGTCTCGAGCCCTTCCTTCGACAGCTGGACGAGGTAGTCGTCGAGCGACATGCCGTCCGGCGTCGGGAACAGCGGCAGCTTCGGCTTGCCGAGCTCGAGCTTCAGGTTGCAGCGCTTCGCGATCTCGACCGTGTTCGCGATCGCCGACGGCAGGTCGGCGAACAGCGCGGCCATGTCGTCCTGCGTGCGGAAATACTGGTCGGTCGTGAAACGCTTCTGGCGCCGCGGATTCGCGAGGATGTCGCCTTCCGAGATACACACGCGCGCTTCGTGCGCGGTGAAATCGTCGTCGGTCATGAACTGCGTCGGGTGCGTCGCGACGACCGGCAGCTTCAGCGCCGCGGCGAGCGTCGAGGCCTGCTGGATGTACGCCTCGGCGCCCGGCTGGCCGTAACGCTGCAGCTCGATGTAGAAGCCGCCCGGGAACACCTTCGCCCAGCGCTCGGCGTGACGGCGCGCGGCTTCTTCGTTGCCCGCGGCAAACGCGAGCCCGATATCGCCCTGTTGCGCGCCCGACAGCGCGAGGAGCCCCTGCGCGAGCTCGCCGTCGAGCCAGCTCGCGTCGAGTTCCGCACGGCCGCGGTACTGGTTCGTGAGCCACGCCTTCGACAGCAGCTCGCAGAGATTCAGGTAGCCGACCTTGTCCTTGACGAGCAGCAGCAGCCGCGACGGCTTGTCGCGGTCGTCGGGATTGGCGATCCAGACGTCGCAGCCGGCGATCGGCTTGATGCCCTTGCCGCGGGCTTCCTGGTAGAAACGGACGAGACCGAATGCGTTGCCGAGATCGGTGAGCGCGAGCGCGCCCTGACCGTCCGCGGCCGCCGCCTTGACGATGTCGTCAATGCGCACGATGCCGTCGGCAATCGAGAATTCGGAGTGAACGCGAAGATGGACGAAGCGGGGATCTGACATGGGCGCTATTGTAGCCGCCCCGCCGCGCAGGCTGCCCAAAAAATGCCCGCTTTGGCCGTTCGGCCGATGCGCGCGGCGACGCGTCGCGCGGTTGGCCGATCGGCCAGGTACCGATGCCCGCGCCGTTTGCGGGATAATACGGTTTTTCGAATCAACGCCCCGGCTTCGCACCCTTTTTTGCGGGCCGCCGTGCGGCCGTTTTCCCGTCGGACCATCATGACCATCGTCAACCTCGCCGCCTACCACTTCGTGTCGCTCGACGCGACCGAGCAATGGCGCCCGCTCGTCACCGCCCGCTGCAACGAACTCGGCCTGCGCGGCACGATCCTGCTCGCGCCGGAAGGCATCAACCTGTTCATCGCCGGCACGCGTGACGCCGCCGACGCATTCATCGCGTACATCCGTCACGATCCGCTGTTCGAGGGCAAGTTCGCGTCGCTGCAGTTCAAGGAAAGCCTGTCCGATTCGCAGCCGTTCCGCCGGATGCTCGTGCGCCTGAAGCGCGAGATCATCACGATGAAGAAACCGGCGATCAAGCCGGAACTCGGCCGCGCGCCGTTCGTCGACGCGCGCACGCTGAAGACGTGGCTCGACCGCGGCCACGACGACACGGGCCGCCCGGTCGTGATGCTCGACACGCGCAATGCATTCGAAGTCGACGTCGGCACGTTCGACAACGCACTCGACTACCGGATCGACAAGTTCAGCGAATTCCCGGAAGTGATCGACGCGAACCGCGCCGACCTCGAAGGCAAGACGGTCGTGTCGTTCTGCACGGGCGGCATCCGCTGCGAGAAGGCCGCGATCCACATGAAGGACATCGGCATCGAGAACGTGTACCAGCTCGAAGGCGGGATCCTGAAATACTTCGAGGAAGTCGGCGGCGCGCACTATCACGGCGACTGCTTCGTGTTCGACTACCGCACCGCACTGAATCCGCAACTCCAGCCCACCGAGAACGTCACGTGCTTCGCGTGCCGCGCGGTTGTCACGCCGGAAGCGCAACAGTCGCCGAGCTACGTGCCCGGCCAGTCGTGCCCGGCCTGCGCACCGGCAGCCAGCGCAGCCTGACCGCGCGCCGCCCCGCGCCCCGATGAGCGCCTATCGCGGCCGCTTCGCGCCGTCGCCCACCGGCCCGCTGCACTTCGGCTCGCTGGTCGGCGCGCTCGCGAGCTGGCTCGACGCGCGCGCGCACGGCGGCGCATGGCTCGTGCGCATCGAGGATCTCGACGGCCCGCGCACGGTACCCGGCGCGGCCGACGACATCCTCGCGACGCTCGCGCATTTCGGCATGACGCCCGACGAGCCGCCCGTCTGGCAAAGCACCCGCGACGCAGCCTATACGGCCGCGCTCGAGCGGCTCGTCTCGGCCGGGCTCGTCTATCCGTGCGGCTGCACGCGCAAGGAAATCGCCGATTCGCTGCGCGCCGCGCACGAGCGCCACACGACGCTCGCCTATCCGGGCACCTGCCGCACCGGCCTGCACGGCAAGCCCGCGCGCGCATGGCGGCTGCGCGTGCCGGACGGCGCCACCGCGATCGTCACGTTCGACGATCGCTGGCAGCACACGCAAACGCAGAACCTCGCGACCGAAGTCGGCGATTTCGTGCTGAAACGCGCGGACGGGCAATGGGCGTATCAGCTCGCGGTCGTCGTCGACGATGCCGATGCAGGCATCACGCACGTCGTGCGGGGCGCCGACCTGCTCGACTCGACCGCGCGCCAGATCTACCTGCAGCACTGCCTCGGCGTGCCGATCCCGCGATACCTGCACGTGCCCGTGGTGGTCGACGCGAACGGCGAAAAGCTCAGCAAGCAGACGGGCGCGACCGCGCTCGAACGCGACGATCCGCTGCCGGCACTGCAGGCTGCGGCCGCGCATCTGGGCCTCGCGCCGGACGGCGCGCTCGCAGGCACGACTCTCGATGCGTTCTACGCAGCCGCAACGGCCGCGTGGGCGACGCGCTTCGGGCCGCAGGCCGGCTGACGCGCGGTTTCGCGCTGGTTTCGCGCTGGTTTCGCGCTGGTTTCGTGCCGGTTTCGCGCTGGTTTCGCGCTGGTTTCGTGCCGAACGCCCGCCCGCCGGGTGCCGCTTGCATCGCTCTCCGCCGGCGCCAAGCACCTTCTTCCGCTCCACCATCGAACCGCGCCCCCAATGAAAAACGGGCACATGCTCATCGCATGCACCCGCTTTTCCCACAGCGCTCGCGCGCCGCACCGTCGCCTCCGCCAGGCTTACGCCGACGGCTTGCGCGGCATCCCGAACCCGCCGAGCAGCGCGGCGACCTGACGCTTCGGCCCCTTCTTCTCGGGCTGCTGCGCAGGCTGCGCGTCGTCCCGCTGCTTCGCGGGCGCCGACGGCTCGTACGGCTTCAGGAAGAAATCGTCGACCGGCGCTTCGTGGCGACGGTGATGACCGCGCTCGGAGCTGCCCGGGCGGCGTCCCGACGCACCGCGATGTTCGTCGCGTTCGCGACGCCCGCCCCGTTCGCCGCCGCGCTCGCTGTTGCGATCGCCGCCGCGCTCGTTGCCGCGCTCGTCGTGACGATGGCGCGCCGGCTTGTCGAGCGTGAGCGTCTGCATTTCGAGCGGACGCTTGATCAGCTTCTCGATATCGGCGAGCTGCTTGCGCTCGTTCGGGCTGCACAGCGACAGCGCGTCGCCCGTCGCACCCGCACGGCCGGTACGGCCGATCCGGTGCACGTAGTCTTCCGCGCTGAACGGCAGGTCGAAGTTGATCACGGCGGGCAACTCGGCGATGTCGAGGCCGCGCGCGGCCACGTCGGTCGCGACCAGCGCCTCGATCTCGCCGCGCTTGAACGCGTCGAGCGCCTGCATCCGCTCGATCTGCGTCTTGTCGCCGTGGATCGCCGACGCGACCACGCCGTCGCGCTCGAGATTGCGCGCCAGCCGGCTTGCGCCGATCTTGCTGTTGCAGAACACGATCACCTGCTTGAGCCCGCGATCGCGCAACAGCTGCACGACGGCCGCCTGCTTGTCGCCTTCGGCGACGTCGTAGACGATCTGCGTGACGTTCGCGTTCGTCGAGTTGCTGCGCGCGACTTCGATCGTCTGCGGGTTGCGCAGGTAGGTCGACGCGAGCTTCTTGATTTCCGGCGAGAAGGTGGCCGAGAACAGCAGCGTCTGACGTTCCTTCGGCAGCAGGTTCAGGATGCGCTGCAGATCGGGCAGGAAGCCCATGTCGAGCATCCGGTCGGCTTCGTCGAGCACGAGGATCTGCACCTGGCCGAGGTTCGCCGTCTTTTGCTGCACGTGGTCGAGCAGGCGACCCGGCGTCGCGATCAGGATCTCGACGCCGCGGCGCAGTTCGGCCATCTGCGGGTTCATGTCGACGCCGCCGAACACGACCGCGCTGCGCAGCGGCGTGTGCTTCGCATACGCGTGCACGTTCGCGGCGACCTGGTCGGCGAGTTCGCGGGTCGGCGTGAGGATCAGCGCGCGCACCGGGTGGCGCGCCGGTGACGCGCTCGTGTTGGCCTGCGGCAGCAGCCGCTGGATGATCGGCAGCGAGAAGCTCGCGGTCTTGCCGGTGCCCGTTTGCGCGGCGCCCATGACGTCGCGGCCGGCGAGCACGACCGGAATGGCCTGCGCCTGGATCGGCGTCGGCGTCGTATAGCCCTGCTCCGCAATGGCTTTCAGGATATCGGCGGCAAGGCCGAATTGATCGAAGGTTGCGTCGACGGGCTTGGCGACAGAATCGGACATGGTGGCGTTTCGCTCAAAAGGCGCGGCGGGGACATCGTGCGTCAGGCCAGCCGGGCCTGCGCTCATCACAATTCGGAAATAGACGGAGCCGCGGCGCGCCGCGCGGCGCCGCTCTGGCGCTTGGGACCGGTTCAATGCGAACGCTGGACGCCAGGCCGTGCGGACTCCGTTCGGCGCGAATGCCGGCGGAAAGGGGCGTATTGTAGCACTGCGCAGCCATCTGTCCGTGACAACGCCGCGAACGGCCCCAACGGCGGTACGCGCGACGGGCCCGGGCAGGCCCGCGCGGTCGACGAATGCCCCTATCGGGCTATCCCGATCGGTCGACGGATAATTTCAGGGGTCAGATTCCGGATCGTCTTGGCGGATCGTCCGCCGCCGGCCCGCGCGCCGGACAGTCACACCAGGGAGCCTGCCGCCGGCTGCCACCGCCAGGCACGATCCACGTTCCCGCCCGTCGCTCAGTCCTTCTTCTTTTTCTTCTCGACCTGGACGCAGTCGCCCAGCAGCGGCGGCGCATTCTGGTCGGAGATCTCGTCGCGCAGCGTCGCTTCCTTGCCCTTCGTCCACCACGTATAGCGGCCAGCCTGATAGCGCGCGCCGGACGCCGACACGGTGTCGACGAACAGCATCTGCTTCCCGTTGACCGGCACGAGCGCGAAGCTCTGGCCGTTGCCCGCGAGCCAGTACGACACGCGCACAGGCTGTTTCTGGTTCGCGCACTGGTAGACGGCGAACTGGCGCGAATCGGCGTCGATCTCTTCGACGGTCAGTTGCGCGGCATGCGCGACGGAAACGGCGGTGCCGGCGAGCGCGAGCGCGGCGAGCGTTTGGCGAATCATGCAGGTCCTCTCACGAGACGAGTGGAAACGCGCCCTCGCGGGGCGCGCAATTATTGTTGGCGATCGCGTCGTATAGCGTGATCAGGGATCGATGACGTCGGCACACGCGTCGGTCGGCGCGGCCGCGAGATGGCCGACGAGCGGCACGATCTTGAGCCCGGCCGAGGCCACCCGGCACGGCGCGGCCGCGACGCCGCAACCCGCGAGATTCGCGACCAGCGCCAGTGCGGCACCCAGCTTTCCGATACGCAGCCACCTTGGCGTCATCGTCCTCTCCTGGTTACGTCAGCGCGCCGACACGGGCCGGACGGCCGCGGCGGCACGCTTCGCGCGTTCGCGGGCTTCGTCGACGGTCGCGCCGGTCGCCAGCGCGACGCCCATGCGCCGCTTCGCAAAACTTTCCGGCTTGCCGAACAGGCGCAGGTCGGCGCCCGGCACCGCAAGCGCGTCGCGCACGCCTTCGAACGCGATGCCGCGCTCGTCGAGCCCGCCGTAGATCACGGCCGACGCGGCCGGCGAACCGAGCGCCGGATCGACCGGCAGCCCGAGAATCGCACGCGCGTGCAGCTCGAACTCCGACTGGCGCTGCGACGCGAGCGTGACGAGGCCCGTATCGTGCGGCCGCGGGCTCACCTCGGAGAACCACACGTCGTCGCCGCGCACGAACAGCTCGACGCCGAACAGCCCGCGCCCGCCGAGCGCCTCGGTGACCTTGTGCGCGATTTCGCGCGACTTCTCGAGCGCCGCCGCGCTCATCGGCTGCGGCTGCCACGACTCGACGTAGTCGCCCGCCACCTGCACGTGGCCGACCGGCTCGCAGAAATAGGTGCGCGTGGCGTCCGTCGCCGGATCGATCGCTCGCACGGTGAGCTGCGTGATCTCGTAGTCGAAATCGATGAAGCCTTCGACGATCACGCGGCCGTGGTTCACGCGCCCGCCCGCCATCGCGTAGTCCCACGCCGGTTTCACGTCGGCTTCGGTCTTCACGACCGACTGCCCCTTGCCCGACGACGACATTACGGGTTTCACGACGCACGGCATACCGATCTTCGCGACGGCCGCGCTGAACGCTTCGAACGAATCCGCGAACGCATACGGGGACGTCGGCAGGCCGAGCTCCTCGGCCGCGAGCCGGCGGATCCCTTCGCGGTTCATCGTGAGCTGCGTCGCGCGCGCGGTCGGGATCACCTCGGCGAGACCGGCCGCCTCGATCACCGCGAGCGCGTCGGTCGCGATCGCCTCGATCTCGGGCACGATCAGGTGCGGGCGTTCGGCCTCGACGATCGCGCGCAGCGCGGCGGCGTCGGTCATGTCGATCACGTGCGCACGATGCGCGACCTGATGGCCGGGTGCGTCCGGATAGCGGTCGACCGCGATGACTTCGACACCGAGACGCTGCAACGCGATGATGACTTCCTTGCCGAGCTCGCCGGCGCCGAGCAGCATGACGCGCGTGGCCGAGGATGAGAGCGGCGTACCGAGCCGCTGACCGATCTGCATGTGATTACCCGCTTCTGGTGGAGGACGAAAACGGCTCCGATGTTAACACGCGCCACGACACCGGTTTGGCGCGTTTCGCCGTGCCGCCGCCCCGCGTCGGGCCGCTCGCGAGCGGGCTGCGAACGTTTTCGCGCGCGAAGTGTCGGCTCGCCTGCCGCGGGGCGGGTGCGTTACTCTTACGCCTTGATCAGAATCCGATGAGGAACGAGGCTCATGTCCCACCTGTCCGCGGCCGCACGCGCACGCACCGGCCTGCTTCGCCCGTTGCGCGCGCCGCTCTGCGCGTTGACGCTTGCCACGCTTCTCGCCGCCTGCGCGATGCCGACCCACCCCGATTCCGCCGCCCCCGCGCCCGACCCGTACAACCCGGCCGCCGTCCAGCTGCTCGACGACACGAGCTGGGAGCTCACCAGCTGGCTGAACGCCGACGGCACGCCGCGCGCGATCCCGCACGGCGACAACGGCGAGCCGATCAAACTCGCGCTGTCGACCGAGTCGGGCATCCGGCGCGCGAGCGGGTTCTCGGGCTGTAACCGCTACATGGGCACCTACGCGATCAAGAACGGCCTGTTGAGCTTCGGGCCGCTCGCCGGCACGCGGATGGCCTGCCCGAATACGCTCGGCGGCCAGCTCGAACCCGCGTACCTCGACGCACTCGCCCATATCGACAAGACCGGCGTGCAGATGCGCGAGCCGCAGCAGTTGCAGATCGTGACCGCGTCCGGCGCAACGCTGACCTTCACGCACCGGAGCCCCTGATGCAGCACGGCGCGCGCGAAGGCCGACCGACCGCCTTCGCGTGGCGCGCCACGCGCGTGTGCCGCGCACCCACGTGCGCGGCGTGAAGCGGATGCACGCCGCGTTAGAGTCTTGTTCGCCGGCCGGTTAAACTCGGCGGGTCGCGCCCCGCGCGCCCCTCCCCACTCCTGTTTCAAAGCATGCACACGGTTGTCTTCGGCTGGTTCGGCATCTCCGCCGTCTGGTTCCTCCTTCTCTTCTGGCGTCTCGTGCAGGCGATGCTGCCCGGCGGCGGCGGCCTCGCCGGCCGCGGCTCGATCCGTCTGTGGCTCGGCTTCGCCGCGGTGTTCGTGGCCAGCTGCACGCTGACGAGCCCGCTGTCGGGCCCCGACACGAACGCGCTCGGCCATGCGTTCTCGGCAGGCTTCGCCCACGTGCTCGGCCCGATCGGCACGCCGGTCGCGATGGTCGTGCTGTTCTTCGCCGGGCTGCCCTGGTTGACCGGCATCGGCTGGCGGCAGTTCGCCGCCTGGGTCGACACGTCGTTCGGCGTCAAGCTGTCGCGCGACGGCGGCGACGACGACGCCCGCGGCATTGCCGACCTGCCGCGCAGCGCGCTGCATCGCGACGACGACGTCGTACAGCCGAGCACCGCACATACCGTCAATTCGATGGCACCGCGCCAGAACGGCCGGTATTCGCGTCCGACGCTGTGGAAACCCGATCCGCAGGCGCGGCCGAAGCCGCGCAGCAGCACGCCCCCGCGCCCCCACGTGGAACCCGTCGCGCCGTCGGGCTGGTTGAAGCCGACCGCGCCCCAGCGCGCGCCGACGCAGCCCGCACCGATCCCCCCGGCCAGCGCGATGC
>NZ_QOBB01000168.1:0-16401 GCF_024704855.1 Burkholderia sp. HAN2018
TGCGGACGCGCTGCTCGCCGAGGCCGGCGGCGCGCCGCTCGCCGCGCTGGCGCTCGCGAGCGACGAGAACCGCCCGCTGCGCGACTACACGCTCGGGCAGCTCGCGGCCGGTGCGGCATGCGACCCGTTCGCGTGCGGCGAGACGCTGCAGAAACTGCCGGTGCCGCTGGTGCTCGGCTGGCTGCAGCGCTGGCTGTACGACCTGCTCGCGCAGCGGATGGCGGGCGCGCCGCGCTACTTCCCGATGCATGCGGCGGCGCTCGCGCGGTGCGCGGAAGCGGTCGATGCGAACGCGTTCGCGCGTTTCATGAAGGCCGTGACGCGGCAGCGGACGGTCGAGAACCATCCGCTCAACGCGCGGCTCGTATTCGAGGAATTGTTTCTCGGGTACCGGGAAATCTTCGCGTGATCCGGCATTGTTTCCCGTGGGTTGCGAAACGATGACCGGCTCACACCGCGACGCGACCGTGGCCGGCCGGCCCGCGAACGCCGCCCGTTGCCGCATGCCGGCGCACGCATGAGCGCGCGCCTTACGAATTCAGGAAACACGATGTTCGTCGACTCTCACTGCCATATCAATTTCAAGGGCCTGGCCGACCGCCTGCCGGCCGTGCTCGAGAACATGCGCGAGCACGACGTCACGCACGCACTGTGCGTGTCCGTCGATTTCGAGACGCTGCCGGAGGTCCTTGCGATCGCGGACGCGCATGACAATGTCTATGCGTCGGTCGGCGTGCATCCCGATCACGAGGACGCGCGCGAGCCGACACTCGCGGAGCTCGTCGAGCTGGCCGCGCACCCGAAGGTCGTCGCGATCGGCGAAACGGGCCTCGACTATTACCGCCTCGAAGGCCGCTCGATCGCCGACATGGAGTGGCAGCGCGAACGCTTTCGCACGCACATCCGCGCGGCGACCGCGACGATGAAGCCGCTGATCATCCACACGCGCTCGTCGTCGGAGGACACGCTGCGGATCATGGCCGAGGAGCGCGCGGACGTGCCGGGCGGCGTGATGCACTGCTTCACCGAGCCGTGGCCGGTGGCCGAGCAGGCGCTCGCGCAGAACTTCCATATCTCGCTGTCGGGCATCGTCACGTTCAAGAACGCGACCGACGTGCAGGACGTCGCGCGGCGCGTGCCGCTCGACCGGCTGCTGATCGAGACCGACTCGCCGTACCTCGCGCCGGTGCCGTATCGCGGCAAGCCGAATGAACCTGCGTACGTCAGCCATGTCGGACGCTTTATCGCGTCCGAGCGCGGGATCGCCGTCGAGGCACTGGCCGACGCGACGACGCAGAACTTTTTCCGGCTGTTCAAGATCGCCCGCTAACGACGTGCGCGCAGCCGACAACCCAGGGAAGGAGCCCACAACAATGACGAAGCCGACCAACCATCTGCCGAAACGTGCACTCGTTGCCGCCGCGCTCGTCGCGAGCGGCCTGTTCGCGGCAGCCGGCGCGCATGCCGAATCGCTCGATGCGATCGTCAAGGCCGTCAAGTTCGACGACATCGCCGACATCGGCAAGCAGCTCAAGAGCGGCAAGCTCGACCCGAACACGATCGCGCCGAATGGCGACCCGCTGATCGTGATCGCCGCGCGCGAGAAGTCCGACAAGGTCGCAACGGCGCTCGCCACGACGCCGAACGTCGACCTCGAGAAGGAAGACAAGGCCGGCGAAACCGCGCTGATGCTCGCCTCGCTGAACGGCGACCTCGGCCTTGCGAAGCTGCTGGTCGACAAGGGTGCGGAAGTCAGCAAGAAGGGCTGGGCGCCGCTGCACTACGCGGCTACCAACGGCCAGGACGCGGTCGTGAAGCTGCTGCTCGACCACGACGCGTATATCGATACCGCATCGCCGAACGGCACGACGCCGCTGATGATGGCCGCACGCGGCAACCATGCGTCGACGGTGACGCTGCTGCTCGACCAGGGCGCCGATCCGCAGGTGAAGAACCAGCTCGGCATCACCGCGCTCGAATTCGCGAAGCACTACAACGCGCCGGACGCAATCGAGATCCTGAGCAAGCGGACGACGCGCATCGGGGCGTCGACGCCGGCAGACGCGCAAAAGAGTGCAAAATAACGGTTTTCGGTGCGGCAGACGGTGCCCGCCCGGCCGGATGCCGGCCGGAGCAGGGCATTCCGGCGCCGCGCCGGCCAGGGCAGCAGGCGGTCTCGGGCCGCATTGACATAAGGAACACCATGTTGCGCGCAATGTTTTGTGCCGCGGCGTTTGCCGTGCCGTTGTCGGCGGCGGCTTTCACGGGCGCGGATCTCGACCGGCTGTGCGCGAAGACGGACGTCAAGTCGCGGGCGTCGTGCGCGGCCTACATCGAAGGCGCCGCCGACGGCGTCTACAACACCATCGATGCGATCGGCGGCACGACGGGGCCGCGGGTCGGCCAGTATTTCTGCCTGCCGCCCGACATCCGGGCGCAGCAGATGACCGACGCGGTGCGCAAGTACATCGCGGAAAATCCGAAGCTGGCCGACTACAACGCGAGCACCGCGGTGTCGCTCGGTCTCGGCAAGGCGTTTCCGTGCAGGAGCGGCAACTGACCTGACGCCGTGTCCGGGCCCGCGCGTGGCCCGGACGTCGCCGACGCATCCAGGACGAGGCGTGCACGCCTCATCACCCAAGGGCGCCGATGATTTCAATCGAGGAACTGCAGCGCATCGCCGATGCGCCGCTGCATTCGTGGCTCGGCACGCTGGCCGTGTCGGTCATCGTCATGCTGGTTGTCACGGTCGTGCACCGCCTCGGCGCACGCATCGTCAAGCGCCTCGCGCAGCCGTATCCGCTGATGAGCGCGATCCTGCGCTACATCGACAAGCCGTCGCTCGTCGTGCTGGCGCTGCTGGCGCTCGAGTTCGTGTGGGTCCAGGCGGACGACGGCATGTCATTCGTGCGCGGCATGCGCACCGCGGCCGCGGTCGGCTCGATCGTGTCGCTCACGTGGCTGCTGGTGCGGCTCGCGGCCGGCGTCGGCGACGCGATCATCCAGGCGCATCCGATCGATACGGCCGACAACCTCCAGGCGCGGCGCATCCATACGCAGGCCAAGGTGCTCGTGCGGACCGTGATGGTGCTGATCGTGATCATCGGCACCGGCGCCGCGCTGATGACGTTCCCGAACGTGCGCCAGGTGGGCGCGAGCCTGCTGGCGTCGGCCGGCGTCGCGGGCCTGGTCGCGGGTATCGCCGCGCGGCCGGTGCTCGGCAACCTGATCGCCGGGCTGCAGATCGCGCTCACGCAGCCGATCCGGCTCGACGACGTGGTCGTGATCCAGGGCGAGTGGGGGCGTATCGAGGAAATCACCGGTTCGTTCGTGTCGGTGCGGCTGTGGGACCAGCGGCGCCTCGTCGTGCCGCTGCAATGGATCATCGAGAACCCGTTCACGAACTGGACGCGCAGCAGCTCGGAGATCATCGGCACGGTTTACCTGTCGGTCGATTACCGTACGCCGCTCGCACCGCTGCGCGAGGAGCTCGCGCGGCTCGTCCATGCGGCGCCCGAGTGGGACGGCCGCGTGCAGGTGCTGCAGGTGACTGACGCGACGGAGCGCACGATGCAGTTGCGCGCGCTCGTCAGCGCGGCCGACTCGTCGTCGTGCTGGGACCTGCGCTGCCGCGTGCGCGAAGGGTTGATCGCCTATCTGCAGGACCGCTATCCGCAATGCCTGCCGCGCAGCCGGATGGAACTGTATCCGCACGATTCCGCGCCGGATGCGCCGAATCCCGAACGGCCGCACGCGCGCGCCCCTGCCGCCAGTACGGCGGCCAACACCGCGGCCGACCCGCAGGCCGTCGAAGGCCGCTGAACGCGGCTCGCTCGCCATCGTCATGACCGTGCTGAAAACGCTTGCCATCGCCAATTACCGCTCGCTGCGCGAGCTGATCGTGCCGCTCGCGGCGCTCAACGTCGTCACGGGGCCGAACGGCAGCGGCAAGTCGAGCGTGTACCGCGCGCTGCGGCTGCTCGCCGACACCGCACAGGGGCGCGTGATCCCGTCCCTCGCGCGCGAAGGCGGGTTGCCGTCGACGCTGTGGGCCGGCCCCGAGCGTTTCTCGCGGGCGATGCTGGACGGCGACGCGCCGGTCACCGGCACGGTGCGCAAGGGGCCCGTGAGCCTGAAGCTCGGTTTCGCCTGCGACGATTTCGGTTATTCGATCGATCTCGGCATGCCGATTCCGAGCCACTCGCAGTTCTCGCTCGATCCGGTCGTCAAGCGCGAGTGCATCTGGGGCGGCGCGGTGCTGCGCCCGTCGACGCTGCTGGTCGACCGGCAGGGCGCGCAGATCCGTGCGCGCACCGCGACCGGCGACTGGCAGACGATTCCGCAGCCGGTGGCGAGCTTCGACAGCATGATGACCGAGTTCGCCGACCCGACCGGTGCGCCGGAAATGATCGCGGTGCGCGAACGGATCCGCTCGTGGCGCTTCTACGACCATTTCCGCACCGATGCGCAGGCTCCCGCGCGGCAGTCGCACGTCGGCACCCATACGCCGGTGCTCGCGGACGACGGCGCCGATCTGGCCGCCGCGCTGCAGACGATTCGCGAAATCGGCGACGGCGCGGCACTCGATGCGGCGATCGACGACGCATTTCCGGGCGCGTCGGTCGAGATCGACAATCCGGGCGGCCGTGGCCGCTTTGACGTGCTGATGCGCCAGCCGGGGCTGCTGCGGCCGCTCGCGGCGGCCGAGCTGTCGGACGGCACGCTGCGTTACCTGCTGCTCGCGGCGGCGCTGCTGACACCGCGGCCGCCGGCGCTGATGGTGCTGAACGAACCGGAAACCAGCCTGCACCCCGATCTGCTTCCGGCGCTCGGCCGCCTGATCGCGCAGGCGGCGCAGCGTTCGCAGGTGCTGGTCGTGTCGCACGCGGCGCGGCTCATCGCGACGCTCGAGCGCGAGGCCGGCTGCGAATCGCTGGTGCTCGACAAGCAGCTCGGCGCGACGGGGCTCGTCGACGCGGACACGCGCGACCTGCCGGCATGGAAGTGGCCGTCGCGCTGACGGGCGGCGCGGCGTGCGTTCGGGGGCGTTCGGCGCGATCGTCGCGTCGGGGGCCATATCGGCACGGCAGGCGGAATGTATCCTGCCTGTAACAACACCCATAAAATGAAAGACGGGCGGTTCCGGGCAACCGGATCGCGAATAATGAGGAGATATCCGGCGGGCGCTGCATCGGGGCGAGCCGCGCGCGAAAGCGCAAGGGCCCGCCGGCCGTGCCGCAACGGACAGGACACAGGAGACGTGGACCATGAGAATTGCCCAGATCGCGCCGCTGACCGAATCGGTGCCGCCGAAGCTGTACGGCGGCACGGAGCGCGTCGTGTCCTACATCACCGAGGCGCTCGTCGAGCTCGGTCATGACGTGACGCTGTTCGCCAGCGGCGATTCGACGACGCGGGCGAAGCTCGAGCCGGTCTGGCCGCGTGCACTGCGGCTCGACTCGTCGATCCGCGACCGGGTCGCGCCGCACATGCTGCTGATGGAGACGGTCGCGCGCCGCGCGAAGGACTTCGACGTGCTCCATTTCCACATGGATTACTACTCGTTCTCGGTCTTCAACCGGCAGGAAACGCCTTACGTGACGACGCTGCACGGCCGGCTCGACCTGCCCGAGCAGCAGCCGGTGTTCGACACGTTCAACACGGCGCCGGTGATCTCGATTTCGAACTCGCAGCGCCAGCCGCTGCCGCAGGCGAAATGGCTGACGACCGTCTACCACGGGCTGCCCGAGACGCTGTACATGCCGCAGCCCGTCGAGCCGCGCTATCTCGCGTTCCTCGGCCGCATCTCGCCGGAGAAGCGCGTCGACACGGCGATCCGCATCGCCCGTCAGTGCGGGTTGCCGATCAGGATCGCCGCGAAGGTCGATGCGGCCGACCAGGAATACTTCGAGCGCGAGATCAAGCCGCTTTTCGCGTTGCCGCACGTCGAATACATCGGCGAGATCGCCGATCACCAGAAGGCCGAGTTCCTGTCGGGCGCGCATGCGCTGCTGTTTCCGATCGACTGGCCGGAGCCGTTCGGCCTCGTGATGATCGAGGCGATGTCGTGCGGCACGCCGGTGATCGCGTTCAATCGCGGCGCGGTGCCCGAAGTGGTGGACGAGGGCGTGTCGGGTTTCATCGTCGAGGATGAAATCAGCGCGGTGGCCGCCGTGAACCGGCTGCACCTGCTGCCGCGCGCGCGCGTGCGGCAGCGCTTCGAGGCGCGCTTCACGTCGCGCCGCATGGCGCAGCAGTATGTCGACGTCTACCAGTCGGTGATCCGCGCACAGAAACGCTCGCGCTTCAAGGTCATCGACTCGACGACCTGACGCGCGTCGCGCGCGGATAAAAAAACGGCGATGCCCGCGAGGACATCGCCGTTTGCGCGTGGCCCGCGCGCGGTGCGCACGGGCGGCACGCCAGCGTCAGATCTTCAGCTTCGAGACCTTCGTGCCGTTGATCGACACGTCGCCCATCAGGCCCGCGTTCGTCAGCACGACGACCTGGACCGGTGCGGTGGCCGTGGTCGTGTCGACCGCGCCGTTCGCGCCCATCTTCACGAGCGCGACCGACGCGCCGGCGCCGGCGGCCCAGCCGTCCGAGCCGCGGAATTCGTCGAGCGCTTCCTGCGTCATGAACAGGAACACGATCGCCTTCGACTGCGCGCCGGCCTGCAGGCCGACCGACAGCGACGACGTGTTGTAGTAGCCGACCGTGCTGCCGCCGACGCGCAGTGCGCCGTTGCCGGACTGGCCGCCGACGATGAAGCCGGCCTGGATCACGTCCGGGAAGACAAGCACGCCGCGCGACTTCGCGACGAGTTCCCGCGAACCCTTGACCGTGGAGTACATGCGCGACAGCGTGGCGTCGACGCTCGAGTCGATTGCCTGGCGCTTCGACGCGTTGGTCGCGGCGTTGTCCGGCTTGTCCGGGGTGGTGGTGCAACCGGTGAGCGCGAGGCTACCGACGATGAGCGCAGCGGCGGCTTTCAGCACAAGATTCCGTTTTTGCATCGTTCTTCTCCATCGGATGACGTTCGGAGTGAGTCTCGCTCAGGGAGCGGATCACGTCGGCAGTTATATCACAATGGATTACACCCCCTTTTCGTCCGCGCAACAAAAAGCGTCAAATCGCGCGAGGGTGTCGCGGCGTGCCAACGGACGATCCGGCGCCCGCGCGCCGGGGGCGGGGCGGCATGCGGGCGCAGCGGTTGATCGTGCGGTGGCGCCTGCGGCGCGTATCAGTGCGTGACGGGCGGAACGGGTGGAGCCGGCGGCTTGATCGGCGGGCGGCGCAGCACGCGGCGGATCAGCGCGATCACGACGCCGCACGCGAACAGGAACGCGGCCGGCACGACCCAGTAGCCGACGAACGCATGCCACAGGTAGCCCGCGAGCGTATTGCGGCGCAGCACGTATTCGTCGCGGGCCGCCTGCTGGCGCGGCGCGTTGGCGGCGAGCACGTCGGCCGGGCAGCCGGCCGCGCGCGCCTCGTCAGGATCCCCGTGGCACTTCGCGGCGGCGCCGGCGGCCTGCTGCGCATCGGTGAGCTGCCAGGTGGTCAGCGCGAGCTGCAGGTCCGCCTTGTTGTAGGCCATTTCCTCGCGGATCTCGCGGACGGCGACGATCGCGACGGGCACGGCCCAGAACACGATCACGATCAGCCAGCGGCGGAACCAGCGGTGTTGTCTCCATGCCATCCATGCCTCCGTTTGACGCGCGTGCGCGTCCGTCTCGAGGGCGGCCCGATGGCGCTTCTTGTACTTGGATGGGCCGCGTTGCAGCCATCATAGAAGAAATCGCGGCGAATTGCCGCACCATGTGGCGGCGCCGGCACGGCGGGCCGGGAAAGCGGGGCGGAAGAGGTCGGGGCCGGGCGCGTCGATGCGCGTGCAACGAAAACAAAAATGCCGCGCCCGCCGAAGCGGTGCGCGGCATTCGATACGGGAGCGCCGGAACTCAGGCTGCCGGCTGATTGCTCAGGCAGCTCTTCATGAACGCCTTGCGGTCGTCGCCCTTCTTGCCGGTGGCCTGCGTGTTGCATGCCTTCATCTTTTCCTGCTGCGTCATCGCCTTCGCGGGCTTCGCCGACAGGCAGTCCTTCATGAACGCCTTGCGTTCATCGCCCGTCTTGCCGGCTGCCTGGGTGTTGCAGGCCTTCATCTTGTCCTGCTGGCTGTTCGCCGCGAATGCGGGGGAAGCCAGCATGCCGCCGAGAAGCACTGCGGCTACGAGCGATTGGATTTTCATTTCGACACTCCCATGGGGTGAATTGCGTTTTATCGACGCCGTCACGACGCCCCGCACGATGAGCATGGGGCCGCATCGCGCGGGGCGATCCGATTATGGCCAATCAATGTGAAAACACCAAAACGGCACTTCCTATAACGTTGCAGATACCACGTCCGTTGACGGCGCACCCGGCCGGACGATCGGGGCAAACCATGATGTGCGGCGGCCGGCCCCGGCCGCCGCGCCGGAACCTGCCGGATACCGGCCGCAAGCCTTTACAATCGCGGCCATGAATACTCCGAATCCCGCATCCCCTTCGTCCGCGGCGGCCCTGCCGCGCATCGCCGTGCTCGCCACCGGCGGCACGATTGCCGGCGCCGCGCCCGACGCGGCCAGCACGGCCGGCTACCAGGCCGGCGCGCTCGGCGTCAATTTCCTGGTCGACGCGGTGCCGGCGCTCGCGTCCGTCGCGCGCATCGACGCCGAGCAAGTCGCCAGCATCGACAGCAAGGATCTCGCGCTGCCGCTGTGGAACACGCTCGCCGCGCGGATCGACGCGCTGATGGCCGACCCGGCGGTCGACGGTATCGTGATCACCCACGGCACCGACACGCTCGAGGAAACCGCATATGCGCTGCACCTGGTCGTCAGGGGCGACAAGCCCGTTGTGCTGACGGCCGCGATGCGGCCGGCGACCGCGCTGTCGTCCGACGGCCCGCTGAACCTGCTGAATGCGGTGACGGTGGCCGCGCATCCGTCCGCGCGCGGGCAGGGCGTGCTGGTCGCGTTCAACAACCGGATCCACGGCGCGCGCGACGTGGTGAAGACGAGCACCTATGCGGTCGACGCGTTCCAGTCGCCGGAACTCGGTGCACTCGGCTGGGTGCAGGACGGCCGGGTCGAATTCGCGCGCCGCGTCACGCGTTCGCGCGACGCGCAACTGGCGATCGCGGCAACCTGGCCGCCGGTCGAGGTCGTTGCGAGCTACGCGGGCGTGACGCGCACGGCCGTTGACGCGCTTGTCGCGGCCGGCGTACGCGGTCTCGTCGTCGCCGGCACCGGCAACGGCTCGATCCATGCGACGCTGCAGGCGGCGCTCGCCGATGCGGTCAACGCGGGCGTGGCGGTGGTCCGTGCGTCGCGCGTCGGGTCGGGGCACGTGATGCGCAACGGCGCCGCGAGCGACGATGCGCTCGGTTTCGTGAGCGCGGGTTCGCTGCACCCGTTCAAGGCGCGCGTGCTGCTGATGCTCGCGCTCGCGAACGGCATTCACGATCGCGATGCATTGCAACGCGCGTTCGATACGCTGTGATTCGATGACGGGATGACCGACACGCGCCGATTGCACGGCGCGCGTCGCCCATGAAAAAGGCAGGCCGAGCGGCCTGCCTTTTTTGCGTCAGTGCTGCACGAATGCTCAGGACTGCGGCGGAATCACGAGCTTCTGGCCCGGGTAGATCCGGTCCGGGCTCGACAGCATCGGCTTGTTCGCCTCGAAGATCGCCGGGTACTTGTTCGCGTCGCCATATACCTCCTTGGCGATCGCCGACAGCGTGTCGCCCGGCTTCACGTCGTGGTACTGCACTTCCGGATCGTCCGGTTGCAGATCGTCGTCGTTGACGCCCGCGACGCCCTGCACGTTGCCGGCCGCGACCTTGACCTTCGCTTTCGTGTCGAGGTCGGCGACGCTGCCCGACAGCGTCACGGTGCGCGATGCGCCGTCGAACGCCACGGTGAGGTTCGACGTATCGAGACCCTGCGTGTTGATGTAGTTCTTGATGGCATCGGCCGCGGTCTGGTTTGCGGCATTCGGATCTTCCGCTGCTTGCGCGTCGGCATGACCCAGCAGTTTTTCACCCGCCTCTTTGATAAACGAAAGAAGACCCATCGTTGCACTCCTTGGGTGGTTGAAAAGAAAACGCGCCGTGAAGTGGCGAAAAAAACACCGCGCTGGGCGCGGTCACCGGAAGTGACCGCAAGCGCGGCGGTTTTCTCGAAAGGCGTGGCGAAAGTGTAGGCGTTCATCGCGACGATTGCATGAAAAATCGCACGCTCGAACGTAAAGAAATGTAATACGCGAAATCCGACAGGCGGACACCCGACGACGACGTCTGACCGACCAAGGCTTCCCCGGCGTCGCCGGGTGCCGCTGCGGACCCCACCACGCCGCTCTCAGCCCAGAGCGGCGTTTTTCGCCCCGTCCCGCATGCCGTCGGCAGTGCAGGGCGGGGCGCCCCACCGTGATGCGCGCGTGTCCCGCGCATCGATGCGACCGGCCGTGCCGGTCGCGTGTGTCATTCGCGTGTCCGTCATCGCGACGGACCGCGCGTTACTGCATCATCGGAAGCAAGCCGCGCCAGGCGGCATGCGTTCAGCCCGCCGTCTTCTCGATCTCGAAGTTCGACATGATCTCGAGCGCGCGCACGAGTGCCGAGTGATCCCACGCTTTGCCGCCGTGCGCTGCGCACACGCTGAACAGCTGCTGCGCGCTCGCCGTGTGCGGCAGGGCGAGGCCGAGCTTGCGTGCGCCGTCGAGCGCGAGGTTCAGGTCCTTCTGGTGCAGCTCGATGCGGAAGCCCGGATCGAACGTGCGCTTCGTCATCCGCGCGCCGTGCACTTCGAGGATGCGCGACGCGGCGAAGCCGCCCATCAGCGCCTGGCGCACGCGCTCCGGATTCGCGCCCGAACGTGCGGCGAACAACAGCGCTTCGCCGACGGCTTCGATGTTCAGCGCGACGATGATCTGGTTCGCGACCTTGCAGGTCTGGCCCGCGCCGTTGTCGCCGACGAGCGTGATGTTCTTGCCCATCTTCTCGAACAGCGGCTTCGCGCGCTCGAATGCCGCCTCCGGGCCGCCGACCATGATCGTCAGCGTCGCTTCGCGGGCGCCGACTTCGCCGCCGGACACCGGCGCGTCGAGGTAGTCGCAATCGAGCGCGTTGATCTGCTTCGCGAATTCCTGCGTGTCGAGCGGCGAGATCGAGCTCATGTCGATAACGAGCTTGCCGGCCGTCAGGCCCTTCGCGACGCCGTCGTCGGCGAACAGCACGTTACGCACGTCCGGCGTATCCGGCACCATCGAGATGATGATGTCCGCGTTCCGTGCGACTTCGGTCGAATTCGCGACGACCTTCGCGCTCGTGCGCAGGTCGTCGGGAATCGGGAACGCGCCGTTCACGACGAGCTGGTGGTCACCCTTGAGCAGGTTGCGCGCCATGTGCGCGCCCATGATGCCGAGGCCGATGAAACCGATGGTTGCCATGTGAAAGTCTCCTATAGGGGCGTATGCGGAAAGGGCGGATCTCAGGCGGCGCGACGCGCCGAGCCCGGTGCGCAGCCGGCGACGCTGTGCAGCCAGCCGAGGCCTTCCGTCGTGGTGGTGCGGGGCTTGTATTCGCAGCCGACGTAGCCGGCATAGCCGAGCCGGTCGAGCAGCGCGAACAGGAATGCGTAGTTGATCTCGCCCGTGCCCGGCTCGTTGCGGCCCGGGTTGTCCGCGAGCTGGACGTGGCCGATCGATGCGAGGTTGCGTTCGATCGTCGCCGCCAGTTCGCCTTCCATGCGCTGCATGTGATAGATGTCGTACTGCAGGAACAGGTTGTCCGAGCCGACCGCGCGGATCACGTCGAGCCCTTCCGACGAGCGGTTCAGCGCAAAACCCGGGATGTCGAAGCTGTTGCACGGCTCGACGAGCAGGCGGATGCCTTCGCGCTTCAGCGCGTCGGCGGCAAAGCGCAGGTTGTCGACGATCGTGACGAAAGTCTTGTCGCGTGCCGTGCTCGCCGACGGAATCCCGACGAGGCAGTTCAGCTGCGGCACCTTCAGCGCCTTCGCGTACTCGATCGCACGGCCGACACCTTCCTGGAACTCGCCGACGCGATCGGGCAGGCACGCGATGCCGCGCTCGCCCTGGTCCCAGTTGCCGGCGGGCAGGTTGTGCAGCACGAGGCGCAGGCGATGCGTCTCGAGCCGTTCGGCGAGTTCCTCTTTCGCGTACGGGTACGGGAACAGGAACTCGACGGCGTCGAAGCCCGCATCGGCGGCCGCCTTGAAGCGGTCGAGGAACGGCACTTCGTTGAACAGCATGGTCAGGTTTGCAGCAAACTTCGGCATGAGCTAAGCCTCTTCGGTCGGTCAGTCAAAAATGTCGTGCAGTTCAGTCGAGCATCGAGATCGCGGTCGGTGCGTGCTCGGCCTTTTCGGCGAGATCCTCGAATTCGTTGATCGCGTCGATTTCGGTACCCATCGAGATGTTCGTCACGCGTTCGAGGATCACTTCGACGACCACCGGCACGCTGAATTTTTCCGCGAGCGTTTGCGCCTGGCGCAGCGCCGGCTCGATCTCTTCCGGCTTGAACACGCGCAGCGCCTTGCAGCCGAGGCCTTCCGCGACGGCCACGTGGTCGACGCCATAGCCGTTCAGTTCCGGCGCATTCACGTTGTCGAACGCGAGCTGCACGCAGTAGTCCATGTCGAACGCACGCTGCGCCTGGCGGATCAGGCCGAGGTACGAGTTGTTCACGACGACGTGCACGTACGGCAGCTTGAATTGCGCGCCGGCTGCGAGTTCCTCGATCATGAACTGGAAGTCGTAGTCGCCGGACAGCGCGACGATCGGGCGGCTCGGGTCGGCGGCACGCACGCCGAGCGCGGCGGGGATCGTCCAGCCGAGCGGGCCCGCCTGGCCGCAGTTGATCCAGTTGCGTGCCTTGAACACGTGCAGGAACTGCGCGGCGGCGATCTGCGACAGGCCGATCGTGCTGACGTAGCAGGTATCGCGGCCGAACACCTTGTTCATCTCTTCGTACACGCGCTGCGGCTTGACCGGCACGTTGTCGAAGTGCGTCTTGCGCTGCAGCGTGCGCTTGCGTGCCTGGCAGTCGGCAACCCATGCGCTGCGATCCTTCAGCTTGCCGGCGGCCTTCCATTCCTGCGCGACCGCGACGAACAGTTCCAGCGCGGCCCTGGCGTCCGACACGATGCCGAGATCCGGGCCGAACACGCGGCCGATCTGCGTCGGCTCGATGTCGACGTGCACGAACTTGCGGCCCTTCGTATAGACCTCGACGCTGCCCGTGTGACGGTTCGCCCAGCGGTTGCCGATGCCGAGCACGAAGTCCGATGCGAGCAGCGTCGCGTTGCCGTAGCGGTGCGACGTCTGCAGGCCGACCATCCCGGCCATCAGCGGGTGGTCGTCCGGAATCGCGCCCCACGACATCAGCGTCGGGATCACCGGCACGCCGATCGTTTCGGCGAACTGGACGAGCAGGTCTTCCGCCGCCGCGTTGAGCACGCCGCCGCCCGACACGATCAGCGGCCTGTCCGCGTCGTTGAGCATTGCGAGCGCCTTCTCGATCTGCGCGCGGGTGGCCGCGGGCTTGTAGACCGGCAGCGGTTCATAGGTGTCGATGTCGAACTCGATTTCGGCGAGCTGCACGTCGATCGGCAGGTCGACCAGCACCGGGCCCGGGCGGCCCGAGCGCATCAGGTGGAACGCCTGCTGGAACACGCGCGGCACCAGCGCCGGTTCGCGCACGGTGACGGCCCACTTGGTGACGGGCTTTGCGATCGATTCGATGTCGACGGCCTGGAAGTCTTCCTTGTACAGGCGGGCACGCGGTGCCTGGCCCGTGATCGCGAGGATCGGGATCGAGTCGGCGGATGCGGAATAGAGACCAGTGATCATGTCGGTGCCGGCCGGGCCCGACGTGCCGATGCACACGCCGATGTTGCCCGGGGCCGCACGCGTGAAGCCTTCGGCCATGTGCGACGCGCCTTCGACGTGGCGGGCCAGCACGTGGCTGATGCCGCCGGACTTGCGCATCGCCGAGTAGAACGGGTTGATCGCCGCACCCGGCACGCCGAACGCGGTCTGGATGCCTTCCTTCTCGAGCACGAGCACAGCTGCGTCGACGGCTCTCATCTTGGCCATGAATGTCTCCTTGAATGGGGTGGATCTTGCGAATGGGTCTGTTGGGGACACTTTAGGGATGCAGGAAAGGTTTGATAAGATCAGCCGAAGTCGCTTTTTTCGAAACTAAAAGTATTGAATGACGGCCGGGCGGGGCTTTCCGCCGGAGCCGGAACAGAGACGGAGACGGGAGATGGATCGCTTCAAGCAGATCGAGACGTTCGTGCGCGTGGCCGATGCCGGCAGCCTCGCGGCGGCGGCGCTCGAGGAGGGCGTGTCGCCGGTCGTGCTCGGGCGGCGCATCGACGCGCTCGAGAAGCGGCTCGGCGTGAAGCTGATGTACCGCTCGACGCGGCGGCTGGTGGTCAGCGAGGAGGGCGCGGCGTTCCTCGAGCGCTGCCGCGGGCTGCTGTCCGAATGGGACCAGGCCGAGAACGAACTGGCCGCCGGGCGGCGCGCGGTCAGCGGGCACCTGATCGTGTCGGCGCCGGCCGCATTCGGGCGCAAGCACGTCGCGCCGCACGCGCCGGGCTTTCTGGCCGACAAGCCCGAGATGCAGCTGTCGTTCAACCTGACCGACCGCGTCGTCGATCTCGTGCGCGAAGGCTACGACCTGTCGATCCGGATCGGCGGTGCCGTCGATCCGAACTTCGTCGCGGTGAAGCTCGCGTCGAACCGGCGCGTCGTGTGCGGCACGCCCGAGTATTTCCGCCGGCACGGCCGGCCGAAGTCGCTCGACGACCTGCTCAGGCACAACTGCCTGGCGTTCAACCTGCAGGGCGGGCAGAACCGCGGCTGGTATTTCCAGCGCCACGGCAAGATCGCGACGATGCGCGTGGCCGGCAACCTCGACTGCAACGACGGCGAGCTGCTGCACCGCTGGGTGGCCGAAGGCCTCGGGCTCGGCTGGCGCTCCACGTGGGAAATCGCCGCGCAGCTCGAGACGGGCGAGCTCGAGACCGTGCTCGACGAATACGCGCTGCCCGACTACGACATCCTCGCGGTCTATCCGCAGCAGCGCTACGTGCCGGCGCGCGTGCGCTATTTCATCGACTACCTGCGCGCCGCGTATGCGCGCCCCGGTTACTGGAGCACCACGCCGTAACGGCAGGCGGGCGGCCCGGCGATTTTTTTACGCTTCATGCGTCCGGCGCGGGAATAAACTCGACGCAGCAACGGTATGGTCATCGAGCGCGCACGTTGCCGGTCTGTCCGGGCGCCGTGCGCGGAACGGGCGCGGCATCGGCCGCCGGGACCAGGGAGGCCATGTGGGGCAAGCCGGACAGGCGGTCGAAGAACGGGTGGCAGACGACGCGGTCGCGCGCGGCGAGCGGTTTCGCGCGCTCGTGCTGCCGCATCTCGACGCCGCGTACAACCTCGCACGCTGGCTGAGCGGTAACGCCGGCGATGCGGACGACGTTGTCCAGGACGCGTGCATGCGTGCGTTGCGCTTCGTCGATTCGTGTCGCGGCGACAACGCGCGGCCGTGGCTGCTGACGATCGTGCGCCACACCTGGTACACGGAGTGGCGGCGCCGCACGCATGCGCACGAGGTCGCGCTGCCCGACGCGCTGGACGACACCGACGTGCCCGACGACTGGCAGCCCGCCACCGAGGACCCGCTCGCGCACCTGCTGCGCGGCGAGAACGTGCGGCTCGTGAACGCGGCGCTCGCGAAGCTGCCGCCCGAATACCGCGAGGTGCTGGTGCTGCGCGAGATGGAGGACCTGAGCTACCGCGAGATCGCGGCGATCGCGGACGTGCCGGTCGGCACGGTGATGTCGCGGCTCGCACGCGGCCGGCGCAAGCTCGCTGCGCTGCTGGGCCGCCCGCCGGCACCGGCGGCCGAAGGCAGGCCGGGCCGTACGCCGGCAGGCGGAACCGCATCGGAGGCTATCGATGGACTGTAACGAAGCGCGAGCATTGCTGGACGCGGACGTCGACCGCGAGCTGTCGGCGCCCGACGCGTTGCGGGTCCAGCAGCATGTCGAAGGGTGCGACGTGTGTCGCCAGGAACGCGAACGGGTCGTCACGTTGGTGCAGGCCGTGCGTCAGGCCGACTATCACCGTGCGCCGGATGCGTTGCGGGCGAGCATTCTTGCGAGCCTGCCTGCCGCGGCCGACGCGCCTGCCCGCGAGCAGGCGCGGGCGGAGCCGCAATCCGGATCCCGATCGCAGCCGCAGCGGCGGCCGCGCGGGCGTAACGGGTTGTCCTGGTTGCCGGGGCTTGGCGGGGCGGCACGCCCGGCCACGGCC
>NZ_QOBB01000169.1:0-16391 GCF_024704855.1 Burkholderia sp. HAN2018
CGGCGCGCTGCAGGATGCGGGCGCCGGCACGGCGTCGGCACACGGCGGCGGCGGCTCGCCGGGCGCGGCCGGAATCGTCCCGCGCCGATGGTAAAATGCCGGATTCTCCCTCCTCGCTCGACCCGGCCCTCAAAGCCCGCCCGATCATGTCCGACACTCGTCCCGATACGCTTTTCGCCCTCACCGCGCTCTCGCCCATCGACGGCCGCTACGCCAGCAAGACCGAAGCGCTGCGCGACTGGCTCTCCGAAGCCGCCTTCATGCGCCACCGCGTCACCGTCGAGGTGCACTGGCTGATCGCGCTGTCGCGCGCCGGCTTCGCGGAAGTCCCGCGCTTCTCGGAAGCCTCCGAGCAGTTCCTGCTGCAGCTCGCCGAGCGCTTTACCGCCCACGACGCCGCGCGCATCAAGGAAATCGAGCGCGTGACGAACCACGACGTGAAGGCCGTCGAATACTGGCTGAAGGAATCGGTGAAGGGCCAGGAAGAACTCGAAAAGGCCAGCGAATTCATCCACTTCGCGTGCACGTCCGAGGACATCAACAACACGTCGCACGGGATGATGCTCGCCGGTGCGCGCACGCACGTGATCGTGCCGGCGCTGCGCACGGTCCACCAGCGCCTCGTCGCGCTCGCGCACGCGCTGGCCGACCAGCCGATGCTGTCGCGCACGCACGGCCAGCCGGCCAGCCCGACGACGCTCGGCAAGGAGCTCGCGAACGTCGCGGCCCGTCTCGACCGCGCGATCGCGCGCATCGAGAAGGTCGAGATCCTCGGCAAGATGAACGGCGCGGTCGGCAACTTCAACGCGCACCTGTCCGCGTATCCGGAATTCGACTGGGAAGCGTTCTCGCGCGACGTGATCGAAAACCGCCTGAAGCTCACGTTCAACCCGTACACGATCCAGATCGAGCCACACGACTACATGGCCGAGCTGTTCGACGCCGTGGCACGGGCGAACACGATCCTGCTCGACCTCGACCGCGACGTGTGGGGCTACATCTCGGTCGGCTACTTCAAGCAGAAGACGAAGGCCGGCGAGATCGGCTCCTCGACGATGCCGCACAAGGTCAACCCGATCGATTTCGAGAACTCGGAAGGCAACCTCGGCCTCGCGAACGCGACGCTGCGCCACCTCGCCGACAAGCTGCCGGTGTCGCGCTGGCAGCGCGACCTGACCGACTCGACGGTGCTGCGCAACATGGGCGTCGCGCTCGGCTACTCGCTGCTCGCATACGACTCGCTGATTCGCGGCCTCGACAAGCTCGAAGTGAACCCGCAGCGCCTGAACGAAGATCTCGACAACTGCTGGGAAGTGCTCGCCGAGCCGGTGCAGACGGTGATGCGCCGCTACGGCATCGAGAACCCGTACGAGCAGCTGAAGGAACTGACGCGCGGCAAGGGCATCACGCGCGAAGCGCTGCAGGAATTCGTCGGCACGCTCGCGATCCCGCAGGACGCGAAGGATCGCCTGCTCGCGATGACGCCTGCGTCGTACATCGGCAAGGCCGTCGAACTCGCGAAGCGGATCGCGTAAGCGCTCGTCTCCGTACGTAAAAAAGCCCGATGCGAGCAATCGCATCGGGCTTTTTCATTGCGTGCCGCGTCCGCTCAGAACGAAATCATCCGCCCCGGATTGAGCGCGCTCATCACGCTCATCGCAGCCTTCGCGGCCGGGATCGCGATCGGCGACAACTGGCGGCCGAGCGGAATCGCGCGATGGTCGATGCCGGTCAGCATCGAGAAATCGTCGTTGCGTCCGACGAAATCGTCGCAGATCGCCTTGCCGATCCGCACCGTCTGCGCGACGCCGTGGCCGCTCCAGCCCTGCACCATGTACATCGGCACGCGGCCGTCGGTCTTGCGGCTGTCGGTCGCGCCGTTCAGCGTGAAGTCGCTGACGCCGCTCCAGCAATAATCGAGCGCGAACTGGCCGTCGACCTGCGGGAACACCGTGTTCAGCCGCGTCAGCAGATACGCGTTGACGTCGGGCTGCGCCCAGCACGTGCCGGTGCCCTGCCCGCCGAACAGCAGGCGGTTGCCGCGTACCGGCCGGTAGTAGTCGATCTGGAACTGCGTGTCGTACACGGGCATGCCGGCCGGCATCAGCGTCGCGACGTCGACGTCGAGCGGCGCCGTCACGCTCACATAGGTAAAGAACGGCACGGTCGTCGCGGCGCCGTCGTCGAGCAGCCGGAACGTCGTGTTGTGCAGCGCGAGCACGACGCCCTTGCGTGCGGTGATCGTGCCGCCCGGCGTCGTCGCGACGACGCCCGCGGGCGTCTCGTCGAGCTCGAGTACCTCGGTGCCTTCGTACAACGTGCCGCCGTTAAGGCGGAAACCGTGGACGAGCCCGCGCACCAGTGCGAGCGGATGGATCTGCCCGCCGATCGCATCGATCGCCGCGCCGTGGTACAGCCCCGAACGCACGTATTCGTCGTGCAGCTGATGGCGGCCGACGAGCGTCACGCCCGCGTCGCCGAGATGACGGCGCGCATCCGCGCCGTCCAGCAGCGCACTCATGTGGCCGGGGTGGACGGCCGCCGTGATGTGCCCGCGTTTGCGGTCAAGCTCGAGCGCGTAACGCGCACCGATCGTATCGATCAGGTCCATCGATTCGGTCGACGCGAAGCGCCACAGCCGCTTCGCGTCGTCGTGCGACAGGTGGTCGATCATGTCGGCCGCTTCCCAGCGCGCGAGGCCGGGCGTCAGTTGCCCACCGTTGCGACCCGATGCGGCCGAGCCGACGTGGTGCTTGTCGACGAGGATCGTGTCGACGCCCGCTTCGGCGAGATGCAGTGCGGCCGATGCGCCGAGCAGACCCGCGCCGATCACGAGCACGTCGCATACCGCGTCGTGCGCGAGCGGCGCGGTGTTTTCATGGCGCGACAGCGACGCCTCGTACCAGTTCGCCGGGCGCTCGCCGTCGTGGCGGGCCGGATCGCACCAGTTCCAGTTGTCTTTTTCGATGTTCAGTTGCGTTTGCTCGAAACGCGATTCGCCCTGGATCAGGGGTTGATTGTTGAAAGTCATGATTGCACTTGCATGGTCTTGGGCCGCCTGTCGAAGAGCCTTCTGGCTTTGCGTGTGGGGCAGCCGGTTCCACATGGGTGTCAACGAGAAAAGGGGCGCGATGGCCCGTGTTGACGGCGGGCACAATCGTGCCGCCTGGATCCCGGACTGTGCGAAAGCACGTATTGAAAGGTGCCGGGACACCCAATTTCTACATCGCAGAAATAATTCTACAGTGTAGAATAAGCTTTCGTCAAGTTTACAGCCGGTGCCGCACCGGCACACCGGCCCGTATCGATGAAAGACAAACCCGCCCAGGGCCCGCGCGGCCTCGACAAGGATGCGATCGTCGCGGCAGCGCTCGCGCTGCTCGAAGACGTCGGCGAAGCCGCGTTCAGCGTGCGCAAGCTCGCGCAGTCGGTCGGCTGCGATCCGATGAGCGTGCTGTACCACTTCAAGTCGAAGGAAGGCCTGAGCCGCGCGATCGCGAACGCGCTGTCGCGCTCGCTCGTGCCGGTCGACGCCACACTGCCGTGGCGCGAACGGCTGCGAGACCTCGCGCGCCAGTACCGCGCGCTCGCGCTGCGCTACCCGGCCGCGTTCGCACTGCTGCAGCGGCACATGAGTACCGGGCCGGCCGATCTCGCGCACATCGAGGCCGTGCATCGCGCGCTGGCCGACGCCGGCATCCCGCGCGCGGCGCTGCCATCGGTTTGCGTCGGCTGGTATGCGAGCGTGATCGGGCTTGCCGCGGCCGAAGCCGGCGGCCTCACGCGCGCCGCGAACGACGTCGAGCTCGCGGAAATGGAGGCGCTGTCGGACGCCGCGCATCCGCTCGTCAAGGCGGCCGCCCCGCTCTACGCGCAGCTCGATCCGGCAGCCGTGCACGACACGATGCTCGACGTACTGCTCGACGGTATCGCGAAGCAGGCGCCCACGGCCTGACCGGCCCGCCGGCCAACAACGAAAAAGGCGCCCCGAGGGGCGCCTTTTGCGTGATGAATGCCGCGAACCGCGCTCAGTGCTGCTGCGCGATGCCGATCTTCAGCATGACCTGATCGACGATCTGTTCGGGCGTCAGCTCGATGCTGACCTCGATCGCTTCGTCCGGGCCCGGTTCCTCGAGCGTGTCGAGCTGGCTCTTCAGCAGCGACGGATCGAAGAAATGGCCGGTGCGGCTCTTCAGGCGCTCGTGCAACACCTCGAACGAACCCTTCAGATACACGAACCGCACGTCGGTGTCGGTGCCGCGCAGCACGTCGCGGTACGACCGCTTCAGCGACGAGCACGTGAACACGGCCGTCTCGCCCGCGCGCTGCTTTTCCTCGATGGCCGCGCGGATCGTGCGCAGCCACGGCCAGCGGTCGTCGTCGGTCAGCGGAATGCCGTGGTGCATCTTTTCCTTGTTCGCCGCGCTGTGAAACGCGTCGCCGTCGGTATAGCTGCACGACAGGCGTTCCGCCAGCATTTCGCCGATTCGCGATTTGCCCGCGCCCGACACGCCCATTGCGATCAGAATCATTGACTACCCCTTGTTACAAAACCATGCTCAGCAGCAGCGTGAAGCTCAGGCCGAGAATCGAGATGATCGTTTCGAGCAGCGTCCAGGTCTTGAACGTCTGGCCGACCGTCATCCCGAAATATTCCTTGATCAGCCAGAAGCCGCCGTCGTTCACGTGCGAGAAGATCAGCGAGCCCGAGCCCGTTGCGAGCACCAGCAGTTCCGGACGGACCGCCGCCCCCGATGCCGCCGCGATCGGCGCGACGATGCCGCAGGCCGTCGTCATCGCGACCGTTGCCGAGCCCGTGGCCAGACGAATCAGCGCGGCGACGAACCAGCCGAGCAGCAGCGGCGACAGGTGCGCCTGCGTGGCCGTTGCGACGATCTGCTGCGAGATCCCGCTATCACGCAGGATACCGCCAAAGCCGCCGCCCGCGCCGACGATCAGCGTGATCCCGGCGATCGGCGCCAGGCACTCGCCGCAGAACTTCTGGATCTGGTCGCGGTTGAAGCCCTGCAGCTTGCCGAACGTGAAGAAACTCACGAGCACGGCGATCAGCAGCGCGACGTCCGAGTTGCCGGCAAAGCGCAGCAGGTTGTTCGGCAGCGTCTTCGGCGCGAACAGCAGGTCGGCCCAGCTGCCGACCAGCATCAGGATCACCGGCAGCAGGATCGTGAACAGCGTGATGCCGAAGCCCGGCAGTTCGCGCTTCTTGCCTTCGGTGTGCGTGTCGACGAATTGCGCGGCGAGCGGGTTGTTCTCCGGCAGCTTCACGAACTTCGAGATCGTCAGCGCGAACAGCGGGCCCGCGACGATCGCGGTCGGCACGCCGACGATCAGGCCGAATGCGATCGTCTTGCCGATATCGGCGCCGTACTGCTGGACCGCGAGCAGCGCGGCCGGGTGCGGCGGGATCAGCCCGTGCACGACCGACAGGCCGGCCACCATCGGCAGGCCGACGACGAGCAGCGACTTGCCGGTGCGCTTCGCGACGTTGAACGCGATCGGGATCAGCAGCACGAAGCCGACTTCGAAGAACACCGGCAGGCCGACGATGATCGCGACGAACATCATCGCCCAGTGGATGTTCTTTTCACCGAACCAGTCGATCAGCGTGGTCGCGATCCGTTCGGCGCCGCCCGATTCGGCCATCATCTTGCCGAGCATCGTGCCGAGGCCGACGACGATCGCAATGTGGCCGAGCGTATTGCCGTTGCCCGTCTCGAACGACTTGACGATCTTGTCCATCGGCATCCCGACCACCAGGCCGAGGCCGAGCGACACGATGATGAGCACCAGGAACGGATAGATCTTGAACCGCGCGATCATCACGATCAACGCCACGATCGCGATCACGGTATAGATGAGCAGCATGCTGCCTTGGACAGCCCCCATGTGGACTCCTCCTTGGGATTATTCGAACCGGGCGATCGTTGCGAGTATGCCCGGCTATGCAGGTCTCCGAAACAGCGGGGAGACCCCCACCGTCAGGACGCTGAATTTTACTTATCTTTACGGTTCGCGGATAGAACCGGTTCCATCAGCAAAAACCCTCGGTAAAACAAGCACTAAGCGCTTGTCTCCCGAGGGTCAAACCATCATTCCGTACAAGTCTTAACGGGGAAGCTGGCTCGCGGCTTGCGCGAGACGCGTGACTTCGGCCCAGTCCTGCGCGGCGAGCGCGGCCTTCGGCGTGAGCCACGAGCCACCGACGCACACCACGTTCGGCAGCTTCAGGAAATTCGGGGCGGTTTCGACCGTGATGCCGCCGGTCGGGCAGAACTTCAGCGCCGGGAACGGGCCGTGGAACGCCTGCAGCATCGGCACGCCGCCCGCTTGTTGAGCGGGGAAGAACTTCACGATCTCGTAGCCGAATTCGAGTGCCTGGATGATGTCGCTCGGCGTCATCACGCCCGGCAGCAGCGGCAGGCCCGCGTCGAGCGACGCGAGGTGCAGCTCTTTCGTCAGGCCCGGCGACACGCCGAACTTCGCGCCCGCGCGCTTCGCCTGCTCGCAATGCTCGGGCTTCGTGATCGTGCCGACGCCGACGACGATGTCGTCGGCGAGCTGGCTCGCGCGCTGGATCGCTTCCAGGCCGGCCGGCGTGCGCAGCGTGATCTCGAGTACCTTCACGCCGCCCGCGTGCAACGCGCGCGACACGTGTTCACCCTGCTCGACCGAGTCGAATGCGAGCACCGGGATGACCGGGCCCAGCTTCACGATTTCAGCAATCGTCTTCATTGAATTGGCTCCTTGAAATTCATGCGGCGACGTGGGCGGCCGATTCGCCGACCAGCGCGCCGAAAACCGATGCGCCCTGCTCGGCCGGCGCGGCGGCCGCGCGGAACACGCCGAACAGTTCACGCCCGAAACCGACCTCGTTCTCGGCCTGGTGCAGCGGCTGCGCGACCGGGCGCGCCTGCCACTCGGCGGCGTCGACCTCGATGTCGAGCACGCCGGCTTCGGCGTCGATCACGAGCGTATCGCCCGTCTTCACCTTGCCGAGCGGGCCGGCCAGCAGCGCTTCCGGCGACACGTGGATCACGGCCGGCACCTTGCCCGATGCGCCCGACATGCGGCCGTCGGTGACGAGCGCGACGTGGAAGCCCTGATCCTGCAGCACGCCGAGCAGCGGCGTCAAACGGTGCAGCTCGGGCATCCCGTTCGCGCGCGCGCCCTGGAAGCGCACGACCGCGACGAAATCGCGCTTCAGCTCGCCGCGATCGAAGGCTTCCTGCACGGCTTCCTGCGAATCGAACACGATCGCGGGCGCCGTCACCTTGCGGTGCTCGGGCGCGACCGCCGAAATCTTGATCACGCCGCGGCCGAGCCGGCCCTGCATCAGGCGCAGGCCGCCGTCCGGCTGGAACGGGTCGCGGATGCCGCGCAGCACCTTCGTGTCGTGGCTCTCGGCCGCGCCGTCGACCCACGTCAGCTTGCCGTCGATCAGCTTCGGCTCCTTCGTGTAGTGCGACAGGCCCTTGCCCGCGACGGTCGTCACGTCTTCATGCAGCAGCCCGCCTTCGAGCAGGTTGCGCACCAGGAAGGCCACGCCGCCCGCCGCGTGGAAATGGTTCACGTCGGCCTTGCCGTTCGGGTAGATCTTCGCGAGCAGCGGCACGACGGCCGACAGTTCGTCGAAGTCGTTCCAGTCGATCAGGATGCCGGCCGCGCGTGCGATCGCGACGAGGTGCAGCGTGTGGTTGGTCGAGCCGCCCGTCGCGAGCAGCGCGACGATCCCGTTGACGATCGCCTTCTCGTCGATCACATGGCCGATCGGCGTGTAGTGGCCGCGTTCGACGGTCAGGTCGAGCACGCGGCGCGCGGCCTCGGCCGTCAGCGCGGTGCGCAGCGGCGTGTGCGGATGAACGAATGCCGAGCCCGGCAGGTGCAGCCCCATCAGCTCCATCAGCATCTGGTTGCTGTTCGCGGTGCCGTAGAACGTGCAGGTGCCGTGGCCGTGATACGCGGCCGATTCGGCCTCGAGCAGTGCGTCGCGGCCGACCTGGCCGGTCGCGAACTGCTGGCGGATCTTCGCCTTGTCGTCGTTCGACAGGCCGCTCGTCATCGGGCCGGCCGGCACGAAGATCGTCGGCAGATGGCCGAACTGCAGCGCGCCGATCAGCAGGCCCGGCACGATCTTGTCGCAGATGCCGAGGCAGAGCGCCGCGTCGAACATGTTGTGCGTGAGCGCGATCGCCGTGCCCATCGCGATTGCCTCGCGCGAGAACAGCGACAGCTCCATCCCCGGATTGCCCTGCGTGACGCCGTCGCACATCGCCGGCACGCCGCCCGCGAACTGCGCGACGCCGCCGTTCTCGCGCGCGGCCGCCTTGATGATCTCGGGGAAATCCTTGTACGGCGCGTGCGCGGACAGCATCTCGTTGTACGAGGACACGATGCCGATGTTCGGCTCGCGGATCGCCTTGATCGAGAACTTGTCGTTGCCCTCGAGGCCCGCGAAACCATGCGCGAGGTTCGCGCACGACAGTGCGCCGCGTGCCGGGAACTTGCCCTGCGCGCCGTCGATGCGCTGCAGATAGGCGGAACGGGTCGATAGGCTGCGGGCGATCACGCGTTCGGTGACCTTCGCCAGAGTGGGGTGCAGCGATGTCATGCTGGGCGCTCCTGTATGCCGGCCGACACCGGCGGTTGGAATCGTGGGAACGATCGAGTGCGTCGAACGAACGAAGCCAGTCTAGTAGAAAAACTACAAGCGCGCAATGTCGATCCGCATACGCGCAACCCTTATTCCCGCCACCAGCAAGGCTTTACCTAGTGAAAACCCTAATCATCGGTATCCCACGTGCCATGAAATGCCGACAAATCAGCTAGTAATTTCATGTAGATTTTCTACAATTCGATTGCGATACACTCGCTCATCCGAACCCGATTTCTGCCTGCCCGTCCATGCTGCCCCGCATAGAAGCGATCCGCGCCGAGTTGCGCCCGTCCGAGCGCAAGCTCGCCGACTACATCCTCGCCGCGCCGCGCGAGGTGCTCGACCTCGCGATGACCGAGCTGTCGACGCGCGCCGGCGTCAGCCAGCCGACGATCGCGCGGTTCTGCCAGGCGCTCGGCTGCAGCGGCTTCCGCGAATTCAAGATCCGGCTCGCGCAGAGCGTCGCGCCGGGCGTGTCGTCGGTCTATCGCGACGTCGAGCCCGACGAACCGGCACCCGGCATCATCGGCAAGGTGTTCGACCGTACGATCGGCGCGCTGATCGAGGTGCGCAACAGCCTGTCGGCCGGCAGCGTCGCCGAAGCGATCGCGCTGCTGTCGAACGCATCGCGGATCGAGTTCTACGGCGCCGGCGGCTCCGGCATCGCCGCGCAGGACATCCAGCACAAGTTCTTCCGGCTCGGCGTGCCGAGCGTCGCGTATTCGGACCCGCACACGTTCTCGATGTCGTCGGCGCTGCTCGGGCCGCACGACGTCGTCGTCGCGATCTCGAACACCGGCCGCACGCGCGACATCGTCGACGCCGCGCGCTCCGCGCTCGCGTGCGGCGCGAAAGTCGTCGCGATCACGCAGAGCCATTCGCCGCTCGCGAAGCTCGCGACGGTGAGCCTCGCGTCGAACGTCGCGGAGGAAACCGACGTGTTCTCGCCGATGACGTCGCGGATGTCGCATCTCGCGATCGGCGACATCCTCGCGGTCGGCGTCGCGCTGTCGCGCGGCCCCGCGCTCATGGAACGGGTCGGCCGCGCGAAGGAGGCGATCACGCGCCGGCGGATCGACGACGGCACGAAGGATTGAGCAGGCGGCAGGCAGCGCGCGCGTAAACGACGAACGGCGCCCCGAGGGGCGCCGTTGCGCAGGGTTCCGCACCGGCAACCGCGCCGGCCGCGCCGCTCAAAACGGCTTGATCACGACCAGCGCGACCGCCGCGAGCATGCCGAGCACCGGCAGCTCGTTGAACACGCGATACCACTTGTCGGTGCGGCGGTTCTCGCCACGCTCGAACACCCGCAGCAGGTGCCCGCAATAGGCGTGATAGACGATGAGCAGCAGCACGACCGTCACCTTCGCGTGGATCCAGCCCTGCCCCTGCCCGATGCCGATCGAAAGCCACAGCCACAACCCGCAGGCCAGCGCCGGCACCGCGATCATCGTCATGAAGCGGAACAGCTTGCGCGCCATCAGCAACAGGCGCCGCACGGCGGCCGGATCGGTTTCCATCGCTAGGTTCACGTAGATGCGCGGCAGGTAGAAGAGCCCCGCGAACCACGCGGCGATCAGAACGATATGGAACGTCTTGACCCAGAGCATCGCCATCGGTTGTGTGCCTCGCTTGTTATTGGCGGCCTTCGCCGTGCCCGAGCACGACGTACTTCAGCGACGTCAGCCCTTCCAGGCCGACGGGGCCGCGTGCATGCAGCTTGTCGTTCGAGATGCCGATTTCCGCGCCGAGACCGAATTCGAAACCGTCCGCGAAACGCGTCGACGCGTTGACCATCACGCTCGCCGAATCGACTTCGCGCAGGAACCGCATCGCGCGGTCGTGATCCTCGGTGACGATCGCATCCGTGTGATGCGAGCCGTAATGGTTGATGTGCTCGATCGCGGCATCGAGGCCGTCGACGACCTTGATCGCGAGCACCGGCGCCAGATACTCGGTGTGCCAGTCTTCCTCGGTGGCATCGACGAGCGGGCCGACGCCCGCATCGGCGAGCACCGCGCGCGCGGCCGCATCGACGCGCAGCTCGACCTGCTTGTCGCGATACAGCTGGCCGAGCGGCGGCAGCAGCTTCGCCGCGACACCGCTCGCGACGAGCAGCGTCTCCATCGTGTTGCAGGTGCCGTAGCGGTGCGTCTTCGCGTTGTCGCAGACGGTCAGCGCCTTGCCGAGGTCGGCGCGATCGTCGACGTACACGTGGCAAATGCCGTCGAGGTGCTTGATCATCGGCACGCGCGCCTCGTTGATCAGGCGCTCGATCAGGCTCTTGCCGCCGCGCGGCACGATCACGTCGACGTATTCGGTCATCGTGATCAGCTTGCCGACCGCCGCGCGATCGGCCGTCGCGACCACCTGTACCGCATCCTGCGGCAGGCCGGCGGCTTCGAGCCCTTCGCCGATCAGCTTCGCGAGCGCCGCGTTCGATTCGAGCGCTTCGGAGCCGCCGCGCAGGATCGTCGCGTTGCCCGACTTCAGGCACAGCGCGGCCGCGTCGATCGTCACGTTCGGGCGCGATTCGTAGATGATGCCGATCACGCCGAGCGGCACCCGCATCTGGCCCACCTGGATTCCGCTCGGGCGGTACTTGAGGTTGCCGATCTCGCCGATCGGATCGGCCAGCGACGCAACCTGGCGCAAGCCCTCGACCATCGTCTTCAGCGCCTTGTCCGACAGCGTCAGGCGATCGATGAACGCTGCATCGAGCCCCTTTTCACGGGCACGGGCGACATCGCGGGCGTTCGCGTCCTTCAGTGCCTGCGCGTCGCGTTCGATCGCGCGAGCCACGGCGTCGAGTGCCGCGTTCTTCGCGGCCGTGCTGGCGCGCGCCATCGCGCGGGAAGCGTGCCGGGCGCGACGGCCCAGGTCGGTCATGTACTGATCGATATCCATCGTGTGACTCGAGAAGCGCGCCGCGCTGGGCGGCATGAATTCGTGGGGAAGCGTGGACGGCGGCCGGAGAGCCGCGCCCGTGATCGAAACATTGTATGCGGGTTGCGCAGCGCGCGCTGAAGGCCCGGACGGGACTTAGCGTCGCACGCGGCCCGCGGTCGGCGGTCGCTCGCCGCGGGCACCGGCCACCGTCATCGCGAGCTGGAACAGCCCGTCCCACGGATCGGGCGGCGGTTCGTCCTGCGTGCGGCGGCCCGGCACGACGGCCGTGAGCCCCTTGACCTGCCGGTCGAGCTTCGCGGCAAACGCGAGTGCCTTCTCGAGCACGGCTTCCGACACACGGTTCAGCGCGGGGCCGATCAGCCGCTCGCGCGGCCCCCACACACGGTTCTCGCGCAGCAGCGTCGCCAGCGGCTTGCCGGCCGTCGTGCCGCGCTTGATCCGCAGCAGCGTGCGCAGTTCCTCGACGACGGCCCACATCACCAGCACGATCGCCTCGCCCTCGCCCTTCAGCCCGTCGATCATCCGCGCAAGCCGCGCGGCGTCGCCGGCGAGCATCGCTTCGTTCAGCTTGAAGACGTCGTAACGCGCGACGTTCAGCACCGCGTCGTGCACCTGTTCGAACGACAGCGCGCCCTGCGGATACAGCAGCCCGAGCTTCTGGATTTCCTGGTGCGCGGCGAGCAGGTTGCCTTCGACGCGCTCGGCGATGAACTGCAGCGCACGCCGCCCGTCCTCGCCGGGCGCGGCGCGCTGGCCCTGCATCGCGAGACGCTGACCGATCCAGTTCGGCAGCTGCGCGCGGTCGACCGGATCGATCTTCAGCGCGACGCCACCGTTCTGCAGCGCGGTAAACCAGGCGGATTTCTGCGTGGCCGCGTCGAGGCGCGGCAACGTGACGAGCATCAGCGCGTCGGGGTTGGGCGTGGCCGCGAGCGTCTTCAGTGCGTCGGCGCCTTCCTTGCCGGGCTTGCCCGACGGAATGCGCAGCTCGATCAGCTGGCGCTCGCCGAACAGCGACATCGCCTGGGTCGCGCCGAGCAGCACGCTCCAGTCGAAACCGCGCTCGACCGTATGCACCGAACGCTCGGTGAAGCCGGCCGCACGCGCGGCCGCACGAATGCGGTCGCACGCCTCCTGCGCGAGCAGCGGCTCGTCGCCGTACACGGTATAGAGCCCGGCCACCCCCTTCGCGAGGTGCGGCTCCAGTGCATCAAGTCGCAATTGCATCGGTGCGTATGCCGTCGATCAGAGCGGCGGCGGCGGCAACGGCGCGCGCGGCGCGACACCCGGCACCACGTCTTCCGGCGCCGGCGTCAGCGAGTGGACGATCGCGAGACGCCGCATCAGCTGGTCGACCGCGTCGTTCTGCATGTCGCCGTACAGGATGTCGGCTTCCTGCGCCTTCGCGTTCGTGTACTGGTCGCTGTACGTCATCGCGCGGTTCAGCGCGATCGCGCTCGGCGGGATCAGCACGGTGCCGTCCTTGCTCGTGAGCGTGTAGCTCAGCGTATAGAACAGTGCGTATTCCTGCGCCGAGCCGAACTTGTTGAGCGTCAGCGTATTCTGCCCGCGCGACTCCCACATGCGCAGCACGGCGTCGGCGTCGTCCGCCGACTTGACGATCTTCGTGTCGCTGCCGGCCTCGACGAGGCGCACGAAGCGCGCCTCGACCGGCGCCGGCGCGCCGACGATCAGCAGGTGCTTGAACGCGTAGTCCTGCTGGCCGCGCAACTGGAAGCCGCATGCCGACAGCGCGACCGCGCTGCCGACGGCGAGCATCAAAAACGATCTGCGGATCACCTTCGCTCCTTCTGGGTACGTCCGACGTCCGACGGCCGGCGGCCGTCAGACGACGATGTTCACGAGGCGGCCCGGCACGACGACGATCTTCTTCGCCGGCTTGCCGTCGCTGAACTTCGCGAACGCTTCGTCGGCCACCGCCGCAGCTTCGATCGCCTCGCGGCTCGCGTCCTTCGCGACCTTCAGCGCGCCGCGCACCTTGCCGTTCACCTGCAGCACGAGTTCGATCTCGGCCTGCTCGAGCGCGGCCTCGTCGACCTTCGGCCACGGTGCGTCGAGCAGCGGGCCGAATTCGTCCGCATAGCCGAGCGCCTTCCACAGCTCGAACGTGACGTGCGGCACGACCGGGTACAGCACGCGCAGCAGCACGCCGTACGTTTCGCGCAGCACGCCGGGCGTCGCGCCCTTCGCGCCGTCGATCGCGTTCAGCATCTTCATCGCGGCCGACACGACCGTGTTGTACTGCAGGCGCTGGTAATCGAAATCGGCCTGCTTCAGCACGCTGTAGATTTCGCGGCGCAGCGCCTTGTCGGCTTCGCCGAGCGCGGCCGCATCGAAGCCCGCGCGCGCGGCGAGCGCTTCACGGTTCGTCGCACCGAAGCTCCACACACGGCGCAGGAAGCGGCTCGCACCCTCGACGCCCGCACCCGACCACTCGAGCTGCTGCTCGGGCGGCGCGGCGAACATCGTGAACAGGCGCGCGGTATCGGCGCCGTACTGGTCGATCAGCACCTGCGGATCGACACCGTTGTTCTTCGACTTCGACATCTTCTCGATGCCGCCGAGCACGACCGGCTGGCCGTCCGTGTTCAGCGTCGCGCCGACCGGGCGGCCCTTGTCGTCGTGCGTGACCGTCACGTCGGCCGGGTTGTACCAGGTCTTCTTGCCGGAAGCGTCTTCACGGTAGAACGTCTCGTTCAGCACCATCCCCTGCGTGAGCAGGTTCTTCGCCGGCTCGCCGAACTTCACGAGGCCGAGGTCGCGCATCACCTTGGTCCAGAAGCGCGAATACAGCAAGTGCAGGATCGCGTGCTCGATGCCGCCGATGTATTGATCCATCGGCATCCAGTAATCGGTGCGCGCGTCGACCATCGTCTCGGCGTCCGGCGCCGTGTAGCGCGAGAAGTACCACGACGAATCGACGAAGGTGTCCATCGTGTCGGTTTCGCGCTTCGCGGCCGCGCCGCACTTCGGGCACGAACAGTTCAGGAACGCTTCCGACTTCGCGAGCGGGTTGCCCGAGCCGTCCGGCACGAGGTCTTCCGGCAGCACGACGGGCAGGTCCTGCTCGGGCACCGGCACGTCGCCGCACGACGGGCAGTGGATGATCGGGATCGGCGTGCCCCAGTAGCGCTGGCGCGATACGCCCCAGTCGCGCAGGCGCCACGTGACCTGCTTGTCGCCGAAACCGCCGGCGTTCAGGTCGGCCGCGACCGCGTCGACGGCTTCCGTGTAGCGCAGGCCGTCGTACTTGCCGCTGTTCACGCAGACCGCGGTTTCCTTGTCGCCGTACCACTCCTGCCATGCGTCGAGCGAGTACTGCTGGCCTTCGGCCGAGATCACCTGCCTGATCGGCAGGTCGTATTTCTTCGCGAACGCGAAATCGCGCTCGTCGTGACCCGGCACGCCCATCACCGCGCCTTCGCCATAGCTCATCAGCACGTAGTTGCCGATCCACACCTCGACCGGCTCGCCGGTCAGCGGGTGCGTGACCGAGAAGCCCGTCGCGACGCCCTTCTTCTCCATCGTCGCGACGTCGGCCTCGGCGACACCGCCGCGCTTGCATTCGTCGATGAACGCGAGCAGCTCGGGCTTGTCCTGCGCGAGGCGCGTGGCCAGCGGATGCTCGGCCGCGATCGCGCAGAACGTGACGCCCATGATGGTATCGGCGCGCGTCGTGAACACGCGCAGCAGCTTCTTCTCGCCGTCGAGTTCGTACGGGAAGCCGAAGTTCACGCCGAAGCTCTTGCCGATCCAGTTCTGCTGCATGATCTTCACGCGCTCGGGCCAGCCGAGGCCGTCGAGGTCGTTCAGCAGCTCATCCGCGTACTGCGTGATGCGCAGGTAGTACATCGGGATCTCGCGCTTCTCGACGAGCGCGCCCGAGCGCCAGCCGCGGCCGTCGATCACCTGCTCGTTCGCGAGCACGGTCTGGTCGACCGGGTCCCAGTTCACGGTGCCCGTCTTCTTGTACGCGATGCCCTTCTCGAGCATCTTCAGGAACAGCCACTGGTTCCACTTGTAGTAGTCCGGCTTGCACGTCGCGATCTCGCGCGACCAGTCGATCGCGAGGCCCATCGACTGCATCTGGCCCTTCATGTAGTCGATGTTGTCGTAGGTCCACTTCGCGGGCGGCACGCCGTTCGCCATCGCGGCGTTCTCGGCCGGCATCCCGAACGCGTCCCAGCCCATCGGCATCAGCGTGTTGTAGCCGTTCATCCGCAGATAGCGGTACATCACGTCGTTGATCGTGTAGTTGCGCACGTGACCCATGTGCAGCTTGCCGGACGGGTACGGCAGCATCGACACGCAGTAGAACTTCGGCTTCTGCGAATCTTCCTGCGTCTTGTAGGCATCGGCTGCGCGCCAGTCGCCCTGGGCGGCGGCTTCGACGTCGGCGGGTACGTATCTCTCGTGCATGGTGTGGTTCGGACTAGGCTTTAAGCGGCGCGACGGCGCGCGCAGGAGTGGATCGAAAATCGTGCTTGCCCGGCGGACCGGCAGGTTCGCTGTTGCCGGACCTGTTCACGGTTTCCGGGAATTTTCCGGGCAACCCGCAGCATGCCCGGGTAGCCTGGAAAATTCCGGGTTACCTGAAAAGAGCCTGCCAACCGGGAAAAACGTTGATTATACCGCCCGCGCCGGCCCATTCGACCGGTCTTGCGGCGGGCGGCCCGATCCCGCGCCAGGGACGGGCCCGCCGGATCCGCTCAGCGGTTGGCCGGCACGGCAGGCGCCGCCGCGGAACCGCCCGCCTGCGGCGGCACGTCGGTCACGAAGCCGATCC
>NZ_QOBB01000170.1:0-16243 GCF_024704855.1 Burkholderia sp. HAN2018
CCCGCGCCGGCCGGGCCGAACAGCGGCGCGGCCTCGGCCGGTACGGGCTGGCCGGTGGCCCGCGCGCGGCGCAGCACCGACCAGTAATACCGGTAGCTCGCGCGATCGTGCAGCGTATCACCGTGGCGCGTCGGCCCCCAGTCGGCGGCCTGCGCGGCCAGCAGGATCTCGGCGGCCAGCGCGACCTCGTCGGTACGCGGCGCGAATGCGTCGACGATCGGGCGGATCTGCGCGGGGTGGATGCTCCACATCCGCGTGAAGGCGAATTCGTCGCGCGCGCGGCGTGCATCGGCGGCGACGACGCTCATGTCGCGCACCTCGGTCGTCACGTTGTGCGACGGCGTCTTGCCGTGCGCGTGGCAAGCCGCGGCGATTTCCAGCTTCGCGCGGCGCACGAGCGGGTGCTCGAACTGGCCGGGCGAGCGCATCGCGGCATCGGGAATCGCGCCATGGTGCGCGGAGACGAAATCCATCAGCCCGAAGCTCAGCGTGCCGACCGTCGGCAGCGCGGCGAGGGCGGCCGCCTGCGCGAGCGCGCCGTGCGTCTCGACCAGCACGTCGACCGGGATCGGCTGCGCGATGCCGAGCTCGCGGCGCGTGCCTTCGATGAACGCGGTCATTTCGGCTGCGTCGGCGGCACTCGCGATCTTCGGGAGCGTGATGTAGGCGGGTGCGCGCGACGCGCGCAGCACGATGCGCACGTCGTCGCGCCAGTGCGGATGGGAAAAGTCGTGGATGCGGACGCCGACGCGGCCGAAGCGGTTTTCGTCGCTGCCGAGCATGTCGGCGACGAGTGCCGCGTGCGCGGCTTCCTGGCCGACGGCCGCGCCGTCTTCGCAGTCGAGCGTGATGTCGAACACGGGGCCCGTTTCGGCCTGCAGCGCGAGCGACTTGCGCATCAGCTTTTCGCTGCCCGCGTAGTGATCGCAACAGGGCAGGACCGCGGGCGGGGACGCCCCGTCGTACAGCACTTGTGCAGGAGTGAGCGCAGCCATCTCGTCTACGTCAGGGAAGCGGGTCAACGTGGAGAAAATCGGATTCGGGCGCGTTCTGGGCCGGTGCGCGGCGGGCGCGGGGCGGCAAAACGGGCGCGGATCGGATCGTTCGGCAGGGCCGGCGGCTGGCGCCGGCCCGGGCCGGAACCGGGCGGCCCGAGAGCCGCCCGGCAAAGGCACGTGATGCTTAGTTCTTCAGCAGGTGGGCAACGCCATCGCGCTCTTCGAGCAGCTCGGCCAGCGTGCCGTCCATCTTCTCGCGCGAGAAGGCGTCGATTTCCAGGCCTTCGATGCGCTTGTACTCGCCGTTTTCGCACACGACCGGCACGCCGTAGATGATGTCTTCGGGGATGCCGTACGAGCCGTCCGACGGGATGCCCATCGTGACCCACTTGCCGTTCGTGCCGAGGACCCAGTCACGCACGTGGTCGATCGCCGCGTTGGCTGCCGACGCCGCCGACGACAGGCCGCGCGCTTCGATGATCGCCGCGCCGCGCTTGCCGACGGTCGGGATGAACGTGTCGCGGTTCCACACGTCGTCGTTGATCAGCTTCAGCAGCGATTCGCCTTCGGCGGTCGCGAAGCGGAAGTCGGGGTACATCGTCGGCGAGTGGTTGCCCCACACGGCGAGCTTCTCGATCGATGCGACCGGCTTGCCCGACTTCGCTGCGAGCTGCGACAGCGCGCGGTTGTGGTCGAGGCGCAGCATTGCCGTGAAGTTCTTCTTCGGCAGATCCGGCGCCGACTTCATCGCGATGTATGCGTTCGTGTTCGCCGGGTTGCCGACGACCAGCACCTTCACGTCGCGGCTGGCGACTTCGTTCAGCGCAGCGCCCTGAACCGTGAAGATTTCAGCGTTCGCCGACAGCAGGTCCTTGCGCTCCATGCCCTTCGAGCGCGGACGTGCGCCGACCAGCAGTGCGACGTCGGCATCCTTGAATGCGACCTTCGGATCGTCGGTGATCACGACGCCCGCCAGCAGCGGGAACGCGCAATCGTCGAGTTCCATCACGACGCCTTTGACGGCGGCTTGGGCTTGCGGGAGGTCGAGCAGTTGCAGGATGACCGGCTGGTCCTTGCCGAGCAGGTCGCCGTTCGCGATGCGGAACAGCAGGGAGTAAGCGATTTGACCTGCGGCGCCGGTGACGGCAACGCGCTTTGCGGGCTTAGCCATTGAAAATCTCCAGGACGGGTGAAGCGTTGGACGCTAGCGAAAACGCCATTCTATGCGCGTTGTGCGTAGCGTTGCATTGAAGCAGGGCGGAGGACTCGCGATGGCAGACGCGGTGAACCTGGAGACGGCCGTGGCACGTAGCCGGGGACGCGCTTTTGCACCCGCGAACCCTTGCTCGACCGGGAGTGTAGGAGCCGTCACGCGCAAAGTCAAACGGTATCATATGTCTTATATAAGACAGATGTTTTGCGGAAATTGAGTGGACGAAAAAGTGCGGTTTGTGATGAAATGCGCGCCATGACATCGAACCAGGCGAATACCGCGAATCAGACCGGCGCAGGCGGCCCAGGGCAGCCGGGCGCGAGCGATCCCGCACCTTCGCCTGCGGCGCCGCCGTCGCCGACGTTCAGCCCGTTATACCAGCAGATTAAGTCATTGATCACGCAAAGTCTCGAATCCGGTGAATGGAAGCCGGGCGAGATCATCCCGAGCGAGGTGGAGCTCGCGGCCCGCTACAAGGTCAGCCAGGGCACCGTCCGCAAGGCGATCGACGAACTGGCCGCGGAAAACCTCGTGGTCCGGCGGCAGGGCAAGGGTACTTTTGTTGCGACGCACAATGAGGATCGCGCGCAGTTCCGCTTCCTGCGCCTGCTGGCCGACGACGGTGCCGAGCATCCGCACGTGAGCCGCCTGCTCGAATGCCGGCGCCTGCGCGCGCCGGCCGAGATCGCGCGGCAGCTCGACCTGAAGCCGGCCGATCCGGTCGTGCAGGTGCGCCGGCTGCTGGAGTTCGAGAACGAAGTGACGGTGCTCGACGAGATCTGGCTGCCGGGCGCGATGTTCCGCGGGCTCACGTTCGAGCGGCTGAGCGAGTACAAGGGGCCGCTCTACGCGATGTTCGAGACGGAGTTCGGCACGCGGATGATTCGCGCGACGGAGAAGATCCGCGCGGTGGCGGCGGAGCCGGCGGTGGCGGACCTGCTGCACGTGCCGGCGGGTTTTCCGTTGCTGTCGGTCGAGCGCGTGTCCTATACATATGGTGACCGGCCGGTGGAGGTGCGTCGCGGCTGGTATGTCACAACCGGGTACTACTATCAGAATGACTTGAGTTGACGGAGTTTCGGCTCAAGCCGAGTGCGTTCGCGTTTCCCACGCTCGCGAAGCACGTTTCGGGCCGCCTTTTGTTCTAGTTCGCGCAACTATCCAGAGCAGACTTTCGCTGCAGCGCGATATAAAAAGGCGCTAAAATCGCGGATTAGTGTGACAACATAGTAGGGGTCTAGCATGACTGATGCAGTAAGAAAGCCGAGGCCGGAATACCGGAACATCGGATTCGCCGATATCACGATGAAATATCGCATGCCGCTGGCGGCGATATTGTCGATTCTCCATCGAGTCAGCGGCGCGCTGCTGTTCTTGTTCCTGCCGTTCCTGCTGTTCCTCTTCGACCAGAGCCTCACGTCCGAGCTCAGCTTCGAAGTCTTCAAGGCTTTCCTCTCCAACATCATCGTCAAGCTGATCGTCCTCGCACTGTCGTGGGCCTTCTTCCACCATTTCTGCGCCGGCATTCGCCACCTGCTGATGGACGTCAACCACGACGCCGTCACGAAGGAAGGCGGCAAGCGGACGGCAGTCGTCGTCTTTGTCGTCTCGATCGCGCTGACGATCGCCATGGCACTCAAACTGTTCGGAGCATTCTAAGAAAATGGCAGCCAATAACCGAATCGGCTCGAAGCGCCTCGTCGTCGGCGCACATTACGGCCTGCGCGACTGGCTTGCGCAGCGCATCACCGCCACGATCATGGCGGTCTACACGGTCATTCTGCTCGTCCTGTTCTTCGGCGCGCACGATTTCTCGTACGAAGGCTGGGCATCGATCTTCGCCGCGCAATGGATGAAGCTCGCGACCTTCGTGATGCTGCTTTCCCTCTTCTACCACGCATGGGTCGGCGTGCGCGACATCTGGATGGACTACGTGAAGCCCGTCGGTGTGCGCCTGCTGCTGCAATCGCTGACCATCGTCTGGCTGCTCGCATGTGCGGGCTACGCCGCGCAGATTCTCTGGAGAGTGTAAAGAATGGCTGCAATCAAAACTAATCTCCCGCGCCGCAAGTTTGACGTCGTGATCGTCGGCGCGGGCGGCTCCGGCTTGCGCGCGGCGCTGCAACTGTCGCGCGCGGGCCTGTCGGTCGGCGTGCTGTCGAAGGTGTTCCCGACGCGTTCGCACACGGTGGCCGCGCAGGGCGGTATCGGTGCGTCGCTCGGCAACATGAGCGAAGACAACTGGCACTTCCACTTCTACGACACGATCAAGGGCTCCGACTGGCTCGGCGACCAGGACGCGATCGAGTTCATGTGCCGTGAAGCGCCGAACGTCGTGTACGAACTCGAGCACTTCGGCATGCCGTTCGACCGCAACGCGGACGGCACGATCTACCAGCGCCCGTTCGGCGGCCACACCGCGAACTACGGCGAGAAGCCGGTCCAGCGCGCATGCGCGGCCGCCGACCGGACCGGTCACGCGCTGCTGCACACGCTGTACCAGCAGAACGTCGAAGCGAAGACGCAGTTCTTCGTCGAATGGATGGCGCTCGACCTGATCCGCGATGCGGACGGCGACGTGCTCGGCGTGACGGCCCTCGAGATGGAGACGGGCGACGTCTACATCATGGAAGGCAAGACGACGCTGTTCGCGACGGGCGGCGCAGGCCGGATCTTCGCGGCATCGACCAACGCGTTCATCAACACCGGCGACGGCCTCGGCATGGCTGCGCGTTCGGGCATCGCGCTGCAGGACATGGAGTTCTGGCAGTTCCACCCGACCGGCGTGGCCGGCGCGGGCGTGCTGATCACCGAAGGCGTGCGTGGTGAAGGCGGTATCCTGCGCAACGCGAACGGCGAGCGCTTCATGGAGCGCTATGCACCGACGCTGAAGGATCTGGCGCCGCGTGACTTCGTGTCGCGCTCGATGGACCAGGAAATCAAGGAAGGCCGCGGCGTGGGGCCGAACAAGGATCACGTGCTGCTCGACCTGTCGCACATCGGCGCCGAGACGATCATGAAGCGTCTGCCGTCGATCCGCGAAATCGCGCTGAAGTTCGCGAACGTCGACGCGATCAAGGAACCGATCCCGGTCGTCCCGACGATCCACTACCAGATGGGCGGCATCCCGACCAACATCCACGGCCAGGTCGTCGGCACGTCGCGCGGTCACAAGGATCCGGTCAACGGCTTCTACGCAGTGGGCGAATGCTCGTGCGTGTCCGTGCACGGCGCAAACCGCCTCGGCACGAACTCGCTGCTGGACCTCGTGGTGTTCGGCCGTGCGGCCGGCAACCACATCGTCGAGCACGTGAAGAACCAGAAGGAACACAAGCCGCTGCCGGCCGATGCAGGCGAATTCTCGCTGGCGCGCCTGGCGAAGCTGGACAAGTCGACCTCGGGCGAATACACGCAGGACGTCGCGAACGACATCCGTTCGACGATGCAGAAGCACGCAGGCGTGTTCCGCACGTCGGAGCTGCTGAAGGAAGGCGTCGACCAGATGGCCGGCCTGAAGGCGCGCGTGGAAAACATCCACCTGAAGGACAAGTCGAAGGTGTTCAACACCGCGCGCGTCGAAGCGCTCGAGCTGGAGAACCTGATCGAAGTGGCCCGCGCCACGATGGTGTCGGCGGAAGCGCGCAAGGAAAGCCGTGGCGCGCACGCACACAGCGACTACGAACACCGCGACGACGAGAACTGGCTGCGCCACACGCTGTGGTACAGCGAAGGCGATCGCCTCGACTACAAGCCGGTTCAAATGAAGCCGCTGACGGTCGACTCCGTGCCGCCGAAGCCGCGCACGTTCTAAGCCGAGTCAAAGGAATCCGAAATGGCAAAACGCATTTTTGAAGTCTACCGCTACGATCCGGACAAGGACGCAGCGCCGCGCATGCAGACGTACGAGCTCGAGATCCAGCATGAGCGCATGCTGCTCGACGCACTGGTGAAGCTGAAGGCACTGGACGAGACGCTGTCGTTCCGCCGTTCGTGCCGTGAAGGCGTGTGCGGTTCGGACGCGATGAACATCAACGGCAAGAACGGTCTCGCGTGCCTGACGAACCTGAACGACCTGCCGCAGAAGATCGTGCTGCGTCCGCTGCCGGGCCTGCCCGTCGTGCGCGACCTGATCGTCGACATGACGCACTTCTTCAACCAGTACCACTCGATCAAGCCGTACCTGATCAACGACGCGCCGCCGCCGGAGAAGGAACGCCTCCAGTCGCCGGAAGAACGCGACGAGCTCGACGGCGTGTACGAGTGCATTCTGTGCGCGAGCTGCTCGACGTCGTGCCCGAGCTTCTGGTGGAACCCGGACAAATTCGTCGGCCCGGCCGGCCTGCTGCAGGCTTACCGCTTCATCGCGGACAGCCGCGACACCGCTACCGGCGAGCGTCTCGACAACCTGGAAGACCCGTACCGTCTGTTCCGTTGCCACACGATCATGAACTGCGTCGACGTTTGCCCGAAGGGCCTGAACCCGACGAAGGCGATCGGCAAGATCAAGGAACTGATGGTCCGCCGCGCGGTTTAAGGCCGGGCTGCAATGAGCGACGATTCGCATCAATCCGACCCGCACCGTCGCGCGCGCCTTCGCTGGCGCGCGCGGCGGGGTCTGCTGGAAAACGACATCGTATTCGAGCGTTTCTTCGGCAGATACGAGCATGACCTCACCGATGCAGACGTAGGCGCGTTGTCGCGCCTGCTCGATCTGAGCGACAACGACCTGATGGACTTGCTCCTCGCGCGCAAGGAACCAGAAGGCGACCTAGACAGCCCGGACATTCACCGGCTGTTGGAGATGCTGCGCAACGTGTAACGCCAAGGTGTGACACGTTGTGCCCGTTATCGAATCCCGTTTCTTTATTTCGATTGAGGATGTGCCATGACTCCGTCTGATGTTAAAGCCACGCTATCGTTCAGCGACAACTCTCCGAGCGTCGAAATGCCGATCTACAAGGGCACGATGGGCCCGGACGTGATCGACATCCGCAAGCTGTACGGCCAGACCGGCAAGTTCACGTACGACCCGGGCTTCATGTCGACGGCAGCTTGTAATTCGGCGATCACGTACATCGACGGCGACAAGGGCGAGCTGCTGTACCGCGGCTACCCGATCGACAACCTCGCGCAAAACGCGGACTTCCTCGAAAGCTGCTACCTGCTGCTGAAGGGTGAGCTGCCGAACGCAGCGCAGAAGAAGGAATTCGTCGACACCGTCACGAAGCACACGATGGTGCACGAGCAGATGCACTTCTTCTTCCGTGGCTTCCGCCGCGACGCGCACCCGATGGCGATCCTGGTCGCCGCAGTCGGCGCGCTGTCGGCGTTCTACCACGACTCGCTCGACATCAACGATCCGCGTCACCGTGAAGTGTCGGCGATCCGCATGATCGCGAAGCTGCCGACGCTCGTCGCGATGGCTTACAAGTACAGCATCGGCCAGCCGTTCGTGTATCCGAAGAACTCGCTGTCGTACAGCGCGAACTTCATGCACATGATGTTCTCGAACCCGTGCGAAGAGTACAAGGTCAACGACGTGCTCGTCCGCGCACTCGACCGTATCCTGATCCTGCACGCCGACCACGAGCAGAACGCATCGACGTCGACCGTCCGCCTGGCCGGCTCGTCGGGCGCGAACCCGTTCGCATGTATCGCGGCCGGTATCGCGTGTCTGTGGGGCCCGGCGCACGGTGGTGCGAACGAAGCCGCGCTGAACATGCTCGAGCAGATCGGTTCGCCGGACAACATCCCCGAATTCATCAAGCAGGTGAAGGACAAGAATTCGGGCGTGAAGCTGATGGGCTTCGGTCACCGCGTGTACAAGAACTACGACCCGCGTGCGAAGCTGATGCGCGAAACGTGCTACGAAGTGCTGAACGAACTGGGCCTGCACGACGACCCGCTGTTCAAGCTCGCGATGCAGCTCGAGAAGATCGCGCTGGAAGACGAATACTTCGTGTCGCGCAAGCTGTACCCGAACGTCGACTTCTACTCGGGCATCGTTCAGCGCGCGCTGGGCATCCCGACGTCGATGTTCACGTGTATCTTCGCGATGGCACGTACGGTCGGCTGGATCGCACAGTGGAACGAAATGATCGGCGATCCGGAGCAGAAGATCGGCCGTCCGCGTCAGCTGTTCATCGGCGATACGCCGCGCGAAGCGAAGCCGCTCAACGCACGTTAAGCCGTGTGTGGCGCGAACGGCCGGCAGGCCGCTCGTGTCGGGCAATCGCAACGCCACGACACCCCGACGGGTCATCCCGTCGGGGTGTTTTCATTTGCGCGCCGGATCGGCGCGATGCTCCAGCGACGGCGGGCGTGTGTCGAGTGCGGGCGCGTCGTCATCGGGCGCGTGGCCGTGCCGCACGAAGAATTGCCGGTAGGCGCCGGGCGTCATCCCGCGTGCGGCGAGGAACTGGCGGTTGAAGTTCGCGGCATTCGGAATGCCGCAGCGCGCGGCCACGGTCGCGATCGGCCAGTCGGTGCCGACGAGATGACGGCACGCGTGCGCGAGCCGCAGCCGCTGCACGTAGCGCCCGACGCTTTCGCCGAGATGTCGGACGAACAGGCGCTGCAGCGTGCGTTCGGACATGTGCGCAGCGGCGGCAAGCGCGTCGATGCGCAGCGGTTCGTGGAAGTGCCGGTCGATCGCATCGAGCACGCGGTCAAGGCGCTCCGCTTCGGGGGCGGCCGAATCGGCGTGCGGTGTCGTGCTTTCGGTTCGGTCGTACGCGTGCGCGGTGGCGAGCGGCTCGCCGCCGGCTTCCGCGAGATCGGCGAGCGTGTCGAGCGCGGCCGCGAGCCTGGCGCGCGGCGACGGATCGAGCAAGTGCGGCAGCCGCGCCCGCATCGCGCGGGCTGTGTCCGTGTCGAAGCGCAGGCCCGGTGCGGCACGCCGCAGCAGCGAACGCAGCGGCGCGTATTCGGGGCAGCAGTCGGCCAGCCGCCGCACCCAGTCGCCGTCGAACCAGATGACGACCGCGACCTCGGGCGCATCGCGATCGATGCGCGCGTTCGACGACCAGGTATGCGGCAGGTTGGGCGGCACGAGCACCAGGTCGTCGTCTGCGTAGTGCGCGACGTGATCGCCGATGAAGCGCCGGCCGCGGCTGTTGAGCGTCAGCGTCAGTTCGTACTCGGGATGGCGATGCCATTCGAACGGAATGCGCGCGAGCTGGCGGTGATAGACACGGATCGAACAGCCGGGGGCGAACGTCACGTGCTCGTACTGCGGTTTCATCGCGGCCTCCGGGAGAGGGCGGGCATCGCGCCATGGCATGATCGAGGTCGATCGTCACGACGGAGCAATGCCATGTTTTCACATGTTTGCGTGGGCGTCAGCGACACCTCACGCGCCTACGATTTCTACGCGCCGCTGTTCGCGGAACTCGGGCTGCGCCTCAAATTCCGCGAGCCGGACGGCTGGACGGGCTGGATGCCGGCCGACGCCGACCGGCCGCTGTTCTTCTTCGGCCAGCCGCTCGACGGCCGTGCGCCCGAACCGGGCAACGGCCACACGATCGCGTTCGTTGCGCCGACGCGCGCGCACGTCGATCGCTGCCACGCGCTCGCGCTGCGCCACGGCGGCACCTGCGAAGGGCCGCCGGGCCTGCGGCCGGACTATCACCGCGATTACTACGGCGCCTATTTCCGCGATCCGGACGGCAACAAGCTTTGCGTGGTCTGTCATCGTTCCGAGTGATCCAGGGTTGTCAGGATTGTATCGATAGTTGGCCGGATAACGGTGATCTCGGCTGCGCACCGGCCGTACGCTGACGGCACATCACGATACCTGTCAGCGAGGAGACCACGATGCAACTGACGATTGACGACCTGCCTGCCGCGATTCGCGACGCGAAAAAGCGGCTGCGCGCCGACCTGCCCGGTTATGCGGCCACGTTTCGCGAGCTGGAGGGCGACATCGCGCGGCAGGTCGACGCGATCCGCCGCGCGCATGCGCATGGTCACGACGTGATTCCGGTGGTGCCGTTCGCGGACATCGCGGGCGGGACGGTCGATCCGCGCGCGGTGGCAGCGATCCGCACGCATGGCGCGGTCGTGATTCGTCGCGTATTCGATGCGCGGCAGGCGCGCGACTGGAACGACGAGATCGGCGCGTACCTGGACGCGAACCGCTTCACCGAGCGGCTCGATGCGCGCGCCGAGGATCGCTATTTCGGCAACCTTGCGTCGGGCAAGCCGCAGATCTACGGCGTTTATTGGTCGAAGCCGCAGGTGGCTGCGCGCCAGTCGCCGGCACTGACGCGGGCGCGCGTGTTCCTGAACCGTCTGTGGCGGCACGCCGACGGCGGGCGTACGCACTTCGATCCCGACCAGGTGCCGGCCTATGCGGACCGGATTCGCCGCCGCCCGCCCGGCTCGACGTCACTCGGGCTGTCGCCGCATGTCGACGGCGGTTCCGTCGAACGCTGGCTCGGCGCGAACTTCCGCCAGGTCTACCGTCACGTGCTGGCCGGCCGCTGGCGTGATTACGACCCGTTCGATGCGGCGTTCCGTCCGGACGTCGAGGAGATTCCGTCGCCGGCCGTGTGCTCGATGTTCCGCACGTTCCAGGGCTGGACCGCGCTCACGCCGCAGGGGCCGGGCGACGGCACGCTGCAGTTGATCCCGGTTGCGAACGCGATGGCCTATGTCGTGCTGCGCGCGCTGCAGGACGATGTCGCCGACGACGACCTGTGCGGCGCGCGTCCGGGTCGCGCGCTGTCGATCCGGCCTGAATGGCACCCACTGTTGCTCGATGCGCTGGTGCCGATCCCGCACATGGAGCCGGGCGACGCGGTGTTCTGGCATGGCGACGTCGTGCACGCGGTCGAGGATGCGCACCGCGGCAGCGGCGACAGCAACGTGATGTACATCGCGGCCGCGCCCGGTTGCGCGAAGAACGACGCGTACCTGCTGCGCCAGCGGGCCGCGTTCCTGCGCGGTGAGAGCCCGCCCGATTTCCCGGCCGACCATTTCGAGGTCGAATTCGACGGACGGGGCGGGGAGGGCGATCTCTCGGCGCTCGGCCGTTCGCAGATGGGGTTCGGGCCGGGCGCTTAGCCCGTGTCGCACGGGAAAGCGGCCGTTCGCCACGCGGTGAACGGCCGTCTGCCGAATCCGCTGCGGGCTGCGTGCAATTCGACGCAATCGGCTGTCGGCGCAGCCGAAATCGACGCGAATTGCGCAATTTGGCTTCCGATAATGGTCCGGACACAACGCAGCCGCCCCGTGTGCCGCACGGGTGTGGCGCTGACCATGGAGGAGTCGATGCAATTCACGCAAGCGATCGTTCGCCGCCCTGCGCCGTCCTGCGGCGCGGGCCTGACTACTGCCGCGCTCGGCGCGCCCGACTACGACAAGACGCTCACGCAGTTCCACGCATACTGCGACGCGCTGCGCACGCTCGGCGTCGAGCTGACCGAACTGCCGCCGCTGGACGCGTTTCCCGATTCGCACTTCGTCGAGGACGTCGCGGTCGTGACACCGGAATTCGCGGTGATCACGCGCCCCGGTGCGCCCGCCCGGCGCGGCGAGACGGTGCACATCGAAGCGGCGCTCGCCGCGCATCGCGACCTGCTGCCGATGCAGGACGGCCGTCTCGACGGCGGCGACGTGATGCTGGTCGGCAAGCGCTTCTACATCGGCCTGACGGGCCGTACCGACGCCGAAGGCATTGCCGCATTCGAAGCGCTCGTGTCGCGCTACGGCTATTCGGTCGTCGCGGTGCCGGTGGGCGCCGGCCTGCATTTGAAGTCGGTCGTCAACGCGCTCGGCGACGACACGCTGCTCGTGACCGAAGCGCTGGCCGCGCATCCGGCATTCGCCGACTATCGACGGATCGCAATCTCGGCCGCCGACGAATACGCGGGCAACACGCTGCGCGTGAACGGCACGCTGATCACGCCGGCCGGCTACCCGCGCGTGCACGACGCGATCGCGTCGCTCGGGCTGCCGCTGCACGTGATCGATACGAGCGAGTTCCGCAAGATGGACGGCGGCCTGACCTGCCTGTCGCTGCGGTTCTAGCCGATTGGCGCGCGGCCGCTTCGGCCGGATAATGTGGCCCCCGCGCGGAACAGGAAACGTTCCGCGCACCAGCCACGACCCGACCGGAGCGAACGCGGATGACCGACAAGAAGATGCAGCTCGACAAGATCGATCTCCGGATCCTCGACATCCTGCGCACCGACGGGCGCATTTCCTACCGGAAGCTGTCGGAGCTCGTGAACCTCACGCCGCGGCCCTGCCAGGCGCGCGTGGAGCGGCTCGAGGCGCTCGGCGTGATCGAGGGCTACCGTGCGGTGATCAAGGCGCCGCGCGCGACCAAGCCGATCGTCGTGATCGCGCAGATCGTGCTGGCCGACCACGGGCGTTCGCAGGCGCCGTTCGAAGACGAAATGCGTGCGAATCCGGCCGTGCTCGATTGCTGGCTCGTCAGCGGCACGTTCGATTTTCTCGTGCGGCTCGCGTGCGAGGATCTCGACGAGTACCGGCGGATCGCGAACGTGTGGCTGGAAAGCCCGCGATTCCGGATCGAGAAGATCGTGACGACGGCCGAACTGCAGGCGATCAAGCGCACCGTCGTGTGAGGCGGCCGGCCGGGAAGGACCGGTTTCGACGCGAATGACCGGGCCTGACGATTTGTATTCCGAATCAAATTGTCCAGCCCGAATCCAATCAGGGTGAACACTATGGATGCTATGCAAGCGGCAGTGGAGACGGCCGCGCCGTCGGGAACGACGCTGAAGCGCCGTCTGCAGGGCCGCCACATCGCGATGATCGCGATCGGCGGCTCGATCGGCACGGGGCTGTTCGTCGCGTCGGGTGCGTCGGTCGCGCAGGCGGGGCCGGGCGGTGCGATCGCCGCGTATATCGCGATCGGGCTGATGGTGTACTTCGTCGTCACGGGCCTCGGCGAGATGGCCGCGCTGATGCCGGTGTCGGGGTCGTTTGCGATCTACGGCGAGAAGTACGTCGACGAAGGCTTCGGCGTCGCGCTCGGCTGGACCTACTGGTACAGCTGGGCCGTGACGATCGCGATCGAGCTGGTCGCCGCGCAGATCGTGATGCGCTACTGGTTTCCGACCATACCCGGCATCTGGTGGGGCGCGGGCTTTCTCGTGCTGATCTTCCTGCTGAATACGCTGTCGGTGCGCGGCTTCGGCGAATCGGAATACTGGTTCTCGCTGATCAAGGTCGTGACCGTGGTCGCGTTCATCGCGGCCGGGCTGCTGATCGCCGCAGGCCTGATCGGGAACGGGCATCCGGTCGGCTTGCGCAACTTCACGACCGGCGACGCGCCGTTTGTCGGCGGCGTGCACGCGATGATGAGCGTCGCGCTGATCGCGGGATTCTCGTTTCTCGGCACCGAGCTGGTCGGGATCACGGCCGGCGAATCGGAGAATCCGCGCAAGACGATCCCGCGCGCGGTGAAGCAGATTTTCTGGCGAATCATGCTGTTCTACGTGTTCGCGATCTTCGTGATCGGCCTGCTGGTGCCGTACACGGACCCGAACCTGTTGAAGAGCGACGTGACCGACATCGGCGTGAGCCCGTTCACGCTGGTGTTCAGCCATGCCGGTTTCCGGCTTGCCGCCGGCGCCATGAATCTCGTGATCCTGACGGCCGTGCTGTCGGCCGGCAACTCCGGCACCTACGCGGCGACACGGATGCTGTACAACCTCGCGGCGGAAGGGCGCGCGCCGGCGATGTTCGCGACGCTGTCGCCGGGCGGCGTGCCGCGCAACGCGCTGTACGCGACGATGGCCGTCGGCGGGCTGTGCTTCCTCACGTCGCTGACCAGCAACCAGAGCATCTATCTGTGGCTGCTGAACACGGTCGGCATCACGGGCTTCATCGCGTGGCTCGGCATCGCGGTCTGCCATTACCGGTTCCGCAAGGGGTTCCTGAAGCAGGGCTACCGGCTCGATCAGCTGCCGTACCGCGCGAAATGGTTCCCGTTCGGGCCGCTGTTCGCGATCGCGATCTGCATCGTGATCTCGCTCGGGCAGGATTACCAGGCGTTCTTCGCGGCCCGCATCGACTGGATGGAAGTGCTGTCGATCTACGTGTGGATTCCGCTGTTCGTCGCGATCTGGTGGGCATATCGCCGGGCGCGCAAGAGCCGGCTCGTGCGCTACGAGGAGATGGACATCGGGCCGTGGCTGACGCGCTCGGTCGAGGCCGTCGATGCGGCGGCCACGCAGCACGGGCACCCGCACTGACTTGTCGGTATTGAAGGCGGGGTGCCGAAAGCGCGGCAACGGAAGCCGGTCGTATCGGACGGCCGGCTCCGCTGCGACGGCCCGCGCGCGGCGGCGCGCGCAAACCGCGCTCAGTGCGCGTGCTGCAACCGTGCCTTCATGAAGTCCACCCACGCGCGCACTTTCTGCGGCACGTGCCGCGTCGCGACGTACAGCGCGTAGACGTTCTGCTGCGGAAACCGGTACGCGGGCAGCGCATCGACCAGCGTGCCGCTTTCGAGATCGTCGCGCACGAGCCATTCGGGCAGCAGCGCGACGCCGCTGCCCTGGCGCGCGAGTTCACGCAACACCGATGCGTTGTCGACGACGACGCGAGGCTTCGCGGCCGGTCGAAATGCATGTTCGTTGCCCGCGCGATCGGTGAGCGTCCATTCGGCGATCCGCTCGAGCCGGCTGTGGCCGAGCTGCGGCAGGCGGGCGAGGTCGTCGGGCGACGCCGGTTTCGGGCGCCCGGCCTTCGCCGGCAGGTCGGGCGCCATCACGGCGAGTACGTCGTAGGTGGCGAGGCAGACGCCGCGATAGGGCAGGTCGCGAAAGTGCTCGTGGCGTCCGAGCCGGATCGCGACGTCGAAGCGGTCGCGCACGAGATCGGCCTGCGACGTATGCGTTTCGAGCCGCACGCGTAACGCGGGATGCTGCGCGGTGAAGGCATGCAGCATCGGTGCGAGGACGCGCGCCGCATACTCGACCGTCGACGTCACACGCAGCATGCCCTGCATCCCGCCGTGCTCGCCGCGCACCTCGTCGATCGCGCCTTCGGCTTCGTCGAGCACGCGCAGGCAGCGCTGATAGAAGCGCTCGCCGGCATCGGTCAGCTCGACACGCCGGGTCGTGCGCGTGAGCAGCGTGACGCCGAGCTCGGCTTCGAGCTGTTTCACGTTGAAACTGACGGCCGCCCGCGCCTGGTTCAGTGCGGTGGCGGCGGCCGTGAACGAACCGGCTTCGACCACGGCACGGAAAACGGCGAAACGATCGAGGCTCACCATGGTTGGGGCGTGGGTCCTGTCTGGGTGTTGGATCGCTCGAAGGGTACCCGAATGTGCGGCCGCGCGGCGTTGCGGCGTTGCGGCGCTACGGCGTCGGGGCGGCGCGATCCGATTGTCAAAAAATTGCGACGGGACTCGTCGCATCCGGCCGCTTACCGATACGCGTGCCGGCTTCTACACTGCGGCGTTTCGTGATGTTCCCGCCGCCATGCCAGACCGTTCCAGAATCGCCGCCGTCTACCTGCTCGGCTTCGCGATCGACCTCGCGAACATGTTCATGCTGAACGCCGCGTATCCGGCGCTGCAGCGCGAGCTGCACGCGTCGGTTGCGCAGCTTGCGTGGGTCGGCAACATGTACGTGCTCGGCCTGACCGTCGTGATTCCGTTCGGCACGTGGCTCGCGCGCCGTTGCGGCGAGCGGCGCGTGTTCGCCGCATCGCTGCTGCTGTTCGGGCTCGGCAGTGCCGGCGTCGGCGCGTCGCCGTCGATCGAGACGCTGCTCGCGTGGCGGCTGGTCCAGGGGCTCGGCGGCGGGCTGCTGATTCCGGTCGGGCAGACGATGGCCTATCGCGCGTATCCGCCGCAGGCGCGGGCGCGGCTCACGTCGGTCGTGATGATGGTCGCGCTGCTCGTGCCCGCGTTGTCGCCGGCGATCGGCGGGGCGATCGTCGATCGCGGTTCGTGGCGCGCGATCTTCTTCGCGATGTTGCCGATCGCGGCCGCGACCTGCGCGCTCGCGTTCGCATGGCTGCCGCGCGACGGCGCGCGCGACCGGCC
>NZ_QOBB01000171.1:0-16229 GCF_024704855.1 Burkholderia sp. HAN2018
CCCGCCGACAACCCGGGCGCGGTGGCCTGCCCGGGCGGCGTCGAGAAGAACTCGGACGCGAGCCGCGCAAGCGTCGCGGGATCGGGCAAGCCGGCCGGCAACGGCGCGTGCGGCAGCGCGTGCGCGTCGCCGCCGGCCAGGCCGGGATTAACGGTAGGTGTCGGGATAGTCATGGAACTTGGCGATTTCGACGTCATCGAGGACAGCCAGCGCATCCGGCGAATGGACCGCGAGCGAGCAATACAGCGAGATCAGGTACGACGCGATCGCCTGGTTGTTGATCCCCATGAAGCGCACCGACAGGCCCGGCCCTTGCTCGCCGGCGACACCCGGCTGATAGAGGCCGACCACGCCCTGGCGCTTGTCGCCGACGCGCAGCAGCAGGATCTTGGTCTTGCCGTCCGCGACCGGCACCTTGTCCGACGGGATCAGCGGAATGCCGCGCCACGTCAGGAACTGCGAGCCGAACAGGCTGACCGTCGGCGGCGGCACGCCGCGCCGCGTGCATTCGCGGCCGAACGCGGCGATCGCGAGCGGGTGCGTGAGGAAGAACGCGGGCTCCTTCCACACCTTGGTCAGCAGCTCGTCGAGGTCGTCCGGCGTCGGCGCGCCCGTCAGCGGGAAGATCCGCTGGTCGTCGGTCACGTTCGCGAGCAGCCCGTAGTCGGGGTTGTTGATCAGCTGGCTTTCCTGCAGCTCCTTGATCGTCTCGATCGTCAGGCGCAGCTGTTCCTTGATCTGGTCATGAGGACTGCTGTAAAGATCGGAGATCCGCGTATGCACGTCGAGCACCGTGCTCACCGCGTTCAGGAAATACTCGCGCGGCTGTTCCTCGTACGGCACGAAGGTCTGCGGCAGCACGCTTTCGTCCTCGAGCTGCGTGCATGCGGCACGCACGGCTTCCGGGTTCTTCACCTGGTTCAGGCGATAGATGCCGGCCTCGACCGGCACCCATTGCAGCAGATGGGTCAGCCAGCGCGGTGTGATCGTGGAAAGCTGGGGGACGGTCTTGGTAGCGTTCGCTAGTTGGCGGGCGGCGTGATCGCTCAGCGCAGCCGCGCCGCTTGCAACGGTCGACATGTGTGGCTCCGGGTTCTTAAGATGAAAAACGGGATTGCTTATGACGCTGGGTGATTATCGGAAGCACGCACCTGCCGGCTCAACATGCTATAGCCGTCATGTCGCGTGCGACCGAAAGGGAAAGGTGACGAGGCGGCCTCAGGTGACGAACGTGCCCGGCAGCAGCGTCGAGATCGATACGTCGAACGCGCGCGCGATCTTGTCGGCCGTGACGATCGACGCGATCGCCTCGCCGCGCTCGATCTCGCCGACATACGAACGGTTCAGCCCCGCATGCTCGGCCAGCTGTTCCTGCGACCACGTGCGCGCTTCGCGCAGCCTGCGCACGTTGGCGCCGAAGTGATGGATGAGGTCGCTCATCGCGCCTCCTAGGCGACACGCGCCGCCGCGCGCGGCGTGACGTTCGTTTCGCTGCGCAGCACCGCCTGCGTGATGTTCTCGCCGGCCGGCACGTCCTGCGTGAGCCACACGTTGCCGCCGATCACCGCGCCGCGCCCGATCGTCACGCGGCCGAGGATCGTGGCGCCCGCGTAGATCACCACGTCGTCCTCGACGATCGGATGCCGTGCGAGCCCTTTCTCGAGATGGCCGGCCGCGTCGCGCGGAAAGCGTTTCGCGCCGAGCGTGACGGCCTGGTACACGCGCACGCGCTCGCCGATTATCGCCGTCTCGCCGATCACGACGCCGGTGCCGTGGTCGATGAAGAAGCCCGCGCCGATGCGCGCGCCCGGATGAATGTCGATGCCGGTCTCCGCATGCGCCTGTTCGGCGATGATCCGCGCGAGCAGCGGCAGGCCGAGCCCGTACAGCTCGTGCGCGAGCCGGTGGTGGATCATCGCGAGGATGCCCGGATAGCACAGCAGCACCTCGTCGACGCTGCCGGCCGCCGGATCGCCGTGGAACGCGGCCAGCACGTCGCTGTCGAGCAGCCGGCGGATCTCGGGCAGGCGCGCGGCGAACGCCTGCACGGCCGTCGACGCGACTTCGTCGACATGATCGACCGGCCCGTCGGCATTGCGCTGCCGCGCCGCGTAGCGCAATTCCAGCTTCACCTGCGCGAGCAACGCGTTCAGCGCCGCGTCGAGCGCATGGGCCACATGGAAGTTCTCGCTCTCCTGGCGCAGCTCGGGCGGCCCGAGCCGCATCGGGAACAGCACGCCCTTCAGCGCGCCGATGATCTGCGCGAGCGCTTCGCGCGCCGGCAGGTCGCGCCCGCCCGGTTCGAGCGAGCGCCGCTGCTTCTCGCGCCATGCACGGCGTACGGTCTGCAGCGATTGAACGATGTCGTCGATGTCGAATGCGGCCATGCTGCGTTCTCCCTGTCTCGGCCGTGAATCAGTCCTGTGCCCACGGCAGGCCGCGGAAGCGCCAACCGTTGCTGACGCCGCGATGCTGCCGTTCGTCGAGGTCGCCCTCGAACCCTTCGAGCACGTTGAATACCTGCGTGAAGCCTCCCTTCGTCGCGGCCTCGGCCGCCTGCGCCGAGCGGTTGCCGCTACGGCACAACAGCAGCACGACGGCCGCCTTGCCCGTCTTCGCTTCCAGTTCGCGCACGAAGCGCGGATTGCGCGTCAGGCTCGTGCCGGTCGCCCACGGCACGTGCAGCGATTCCGGCACGTGGCCGACGAATTTCCGTTCCTCGGCGGTGCGCACGTCCACCAGCAGCGCATCGCCGGACGAGAACAGCGCCCACGCGACTTCCGGCGCGACACCACCCGCATAGGGCGTACCGGCCGCCGCAGCGGCCGCGCGCGCGTCTTCGAGCGCCTGCTGCGCGGCAGTTCGTTCTTCCAGTTCAACCGTCATGACACTTCCTTGTTTTCGCGGATTCGTATGAACAAAAACACCGGGAATTCGGCCGTTGCAGCTTGCGTGCTGTCTATAGCCGTCAGCGCCACTATGCGAGGGCGGCCGGGGAAGCTGAACCAATAAAAATTCATTTCCTAATCAGCGTTGCGGGGAATGCAATAGCAGACGCGCGCTATCGGCGCGGGCTCGCGGGTGAGCAGGACAGGCGCAATGGTGGCCGTTCGATGTCGCGCATCGAAGGTGTTCGAAAGGAATCGCGGGAGACGATCAACGCGGCGGGTGGCGCGTTGGGATGGAAGCGGAAATGGAATGCAGGCGCTGGCGCGCCTGCATGGATGATGCAAGAAATCCGGCTGCCGGCAGGCGTCTGCACGATGCCTGACGGGCATCGCCGACGCATTCGCTTGTGCGTCTGCCGGTCACTGTACCGGGTCGACCGGCGCAACCGGCACGCCGCGCGCTTCGATGTCGCGCCCGGCGAGCAGGCACAGATCCTCGCGATGGTGCGCGGCGACCACCTGCACGCCGACCGGCACGCCATTCTCGAGCGACGTCGTCACGGCGAGCCCCGGCAGCCCCATCGCCGGCAGCGCGCGCAACGTGAGCTGCGCCTCCCACACGCGATCGAACCCGTCCTGCCCCTGCCGGTCGAGATCGTCCGGGAACGGCAGCTCCGACGACACCGGCAGCAACACGACCGCATATTCATCGAGAAACAGCCGCCACTGTCGCGTCAGCGTCGTACGCCGGACGAGCGCGCGGCCGATCACATCGGCCGGCAGGTCGCGCACCTTGCCGCGCACGGCCTCGACCACCGCCGCCGCGCCCGGATCGCCGTCGCCGGCAACCGCGTTCGCCAGTGCATCGAAACCGTCGCCGAGCCAGAGCTGCTCCTGCAACAGTGCGGCCTCACGCATCGGCGGTGTGTCATCGATCTCGTCGACGGTCCAGCCCGCATCGACCAGACGTCGCGCGGCATCGCGCAACGCGGCCTCGACTTCGGGCACGACCTGCAGGCCGCCCGGCCGCACGCACAGTGCCGCGCGCTTCGGCACCTCGCACCCGTCGAACGGCACCGCCACGTGCCACGGGTCGCGTGGGTCGGGCGCGGCGAACGCCCGCAGCGCGAGCGCGAGATCGTCGATCGTGCGTGCAATCGGGCCCGCCGTCGACATCAACTGCGCACCGATCGCCCGCTCGGGCGACGACGCGTTGAACGCCGGCACGCGCCCGAGCGACGGCCGGATTCCGTGCACGCCGCATGCGTAGGCGGGGTAACGCACCGAGCCGCCGATGTCGGTGCCGACGGCAAGCGGGCCGATTCCCGCGGCCACGGCCGCCGCCGCGCCGCCGCTCGATCCGCCCGGCGTCAGCGACGGATGGCGCGGATTGCGCGTGTGGCCGTGCACGAGATTCGACGTGAACCAGCGCAGCGCGAACGTCGGCGAATTGGTGCGGCCGAGCAGGATCGCGCCGGCTTTTCTGAGGTTGCCGACCACCGGGCTGTCGGCATGCGCGATCAGGTTCTCCTGCAGGCGCGTGCCGTTCGTCGTCGCGAAACCCGCCTGGTCGACGTTGATCTTCACGGTGACGGGCACGCCCGCGAGCGGCCCCGGATCGTCGCCGCGCGCGATCGCGCGATCGACTTCGTCGGCCTGACGCCGCACGTCGTCGGGCCGGTGTTCGATCACCGCGTTGATCGCCGGATTCACCGCGTCGAGACGATCGAGCACGGCGTCCGCCACTTCGCGCGCGGACACGTCGCGATGCCGGACGCGTTTCGCGAGTTCGGTTGCCGGCAGTTGCCACAGTTGCGTCATGACTCCTCCTCGTGAAAAGACATCTCCGTCACTCGCGCCACCGCGCTTCCCTGCGAAAGCGCGGCGCCGCGTTCACTCACTGCGCATCCTGCTTCGCGCGTTCCGCCGCCGCGATGATCGCGTCGGCCACGGCCTTCGGCTGGCTCAGCATCGACACATGGCTGCCGTTCACGCGCGCGACCGTCGCGCCGATCCGCTTCGCCATCGTTTCCTGCAGCGTCGGATCGATCATCCTGTCCTGCGTCGCGACGACGAACGTCGACGGCTTCACATGCCACGCGGCTTGCGTGACCTTCTCCGAAATGCACCCGCCGTACCACGGCCCCTGGGTCGCCGCGACGATGCGCTGCTGCGCGGGCGGCAGGTCCGGCGCGAAATCCTGCGCGATCGCCTTGTCCGACAACGTGGCGAAGCCGCCCGCGTCCTTGCGGAGTTCGCCGGCCCATGCGGGTGCCGGCAGCCCCTGCGTGACGTCCGCGATCGACTGGCCGTTGTCGGGTGCGAACGCGGCGACGTACACGAGCGACTTCACCTTGTCGTTGTTGCCCGCGTCGCTGATCACGACGCCGGCCCACGAATGGCCGACCAGCACGACCGGCCCCTTCTGCTCGTCGATCGCGCGCTTCGTCGCGGCTGCATCGTCGGCGAGCGAGCTCAGCGGATTCTGCACCGACACCACGTGCAGCCCGCGCGCCTCGAGCAGCGGAATCACGCGGTTCCAGCTCGACCCGTCGGCGAATGCGCCGTGCACGAGCACGACGTTCGTGCCTTTCAGGTCATCCTTCTGCGCAGCCTGCACCGCGACCGCACCGAACAGTCCGCCGATCACGGCGGCGGACACCAGAACGCGTTTCATCAAACCGGCCATCGTTTTACTCCTTGCTCTGTTGTGTTGTTTGAACGTGCCGCGGTAGCGGCTGCGCCTGCGCACGAGGCAGGCGCGGCTCCGGATCACGAATGCGCGTACAGGTCGTCGTATGCGTTCGGCGCGGAATGCGCTTGCGCCGCGTCGCGATGGCCGGCACGCGTCGATGCGTCGGCCACGTTGTCGTCTTGCGACTTCGACGGGCCGTTCTGGTCGGAACGCGCGACCTGCAGCGCGGCGGCGACGTCTTCCGGGTAATGCGGTTCGCTACGCGCCGGGTTGTAGCCGGCCTGTTCCAGGCGGACGAGTTCGGCGCGCACGTCGGCACGCGTGAGGCCGTGTCCGGTGTCGGCAAACGACAGGGCGGGGATGGCGGCGAGGACGGCAACGGCGAGGATGCGAGCGGCTTTCATGAGGGTTCTCCTTGAAGGAAGTAGGTCGGTCGATCATTCGGCATCCGATCCAGATCGTCTGGCATCGAACGTTTCCTGCATGTCGACAGTAGAACCCGCCCACGTATCCGGCATGTTTCCGGAACCGGGGCTTTCTGCATGCCAGTTTTTCAGGAACGGCCGCAGATACAGTGCGATACAAACCGGGCTACCGCATCGTTCATGGCCCGCTCCGCTGACGTTCTCCACGAAAGCACACCCACCATGAAAAAAGGCGTGCCACGCATGGCACGCCTTTCCGTCGAACATATCGAACCGGGTACGTCACGGCGCCAGCCGCGTGAACACGTAGTCGTGATTCTTCACCCGCGCCTGGTGGCACGCAAAGCACGTCTGATGCTGGCCGATATCGGCCGGCACGCCGTTGATGAACCGCCCGAAGCCCCAGCCGCCCGTCGACGCATAGCGGCGCGAGTCCTTCACCATCACCTGCACGGTCGTCGCCTGTCCGGGCACCGTCGCCGGCGCGAACTCGTCGGACTGCTTGCGCTTGTACGCGAGTTTCACCAGGATCGTGCCGTCCGGAAACGGCAGTGTCGCCTGCTCGAGCGCACGGATCGCGACGGGATTGCCGAGCACGACACGCAGTTCATCGAGCGGCGCGGCTTCTTCGGCCGGGGCGACCATTTCCCACTTCCGGTAGCCGGGCGGGATCGTCACGCCGTAAATCGGCGACGCGGCGGCGGCAGCCGGCTTCGGCTGCTCCGCGAACGCGGCCGGGCCGCTCGCCGACCACGCGCCGGCCAGCAGCACGCCCGCGACGAACCCGCGACGCACGCCACCCATGCGCGCCCGCATCACAGGTGCTCCACTTGCAGGATCGCATCCGCGAACGCCTGCGGCGCTTCCTGCGGCAGGTTGTGGCCGATGCCGCCGGTGATCGTGCGGTGCTGGTACTTGCCGGTGAACTTCTTCGCGTACGCGGCCGGCTCCGGATGCGGCGCGCCGTTCGCATCGCCTTCCATCGTGATCGTCGGCACCGTAATCGCAGGGCCTGCCGCAAGGCGCCGCTCGAGGTCGTCGTATTGCGCCTCGCCCTTCGCGAGCCCGAGACGCCAGCGATAGTTGTGGATCACGACGGCCACGTGATCGGGGTTCTGGAACGACGCGGCCGTGCGCGCGTAGGTTTCGTCGGAGAACTGCCATTTCGGCGATGCGAGCTGCCAGATCAGCTTGTTGAACGCATCGCGGTTCGCCGCGTAGCCCAGCGCGCCGCGCTCGGTCGTGAAGTAGAACTGATACCACCACTGGAATTCGGCCTGCGGCGGCAGCGGCTTGCGGTTCGCCTCCTGGCTGCCGATCAGGTAGCCGCTCACCGACACCAGCGCTTTCACGCGCTGCGGCCACAGCGCCGCGATGATGTCGGCCGTGCGCGCGCCCCAGTCGTAGCCGCCGAACACCGCGCGGTCGATCTTCAGCGCATCCATCAGCGCAATGATGTCGACGGCCGTCACGGCCTGCTGGCCGTTGCGCACCGTGTCGGCCGAACGGAACGTCGTCGACCCGTAGCCGCGCAGGTAAGGCACGATCACGCGGTAGCCGGCCGCGACGAGCAGCGGCGCGACTTCCGCATAGCTGTAGATGTCGTACGGCCAGCCGTGCAGCAGGAACACGACCGGGCCGTTCTTCGGCCCGAGATCCGCATACCCGACGTTGAGCACGCCCGCGTCGATCTGGTGGATCGTGCCCAGCGACGCGACGCCGGCCGCGCGCTTCGCAGGCGCTGCATCGGGCGCCGACTGCGCGTGCGCCAGGGCGCTGAAGCCGAGGTCGGCGAGGCTGAGGCTCGCCAGCGTCGTACCCAGGATCAGGCGGCGGCGGGTGTTCACGGTTTCGGGCATGGCTCGTTCTCCAGTGTCGATCGCTAAGGAAGGTGACCCGCGGCACGTGCGGGCACTCGGGAATCTGCGTTCTCGGCAGCGGCGCATGGCATCGCGCCGCCGTGTGAATCGCTTCACCGGTTTTATACCCGAGCCCTGGCGAGGCTTTGTATCCCAACGTATCTGTCGGCGAACACGACACACGACGATTCAAAAATCGGGCGGGAATGCGGGTTCGCGGGGGGCCATGTGCCACGCGCCGGCCTGCCCCGGCGATGGCGTGGCCACGCACCGCCTCTCGCTTCGGCGCCGAAACGCGGCGATACTACGCCGCTTGCCGTGACAACCCGCCCGATTGCAGGTGACCAATTTGACCGATGCCGACGAACAAGACGCTCCCGTGCGACAGGCGGGCACGAACGGGCCGCCGCTCTGGCTCGCGACCATCCTGACCGCGTTCGGGCTTGCGGCGCTCCTGCTCGCGTGGTTCTCCGGATACGCCACCGCCTACTGCGACACGCTTGGCGATGCCGTCGTCTGGGTCGTGTTTGTCACGGCGGCTTTCGTTTTTGCCGCCTTCAGGTACAACTGGAACATTTTTCCGGTCGGGCTGGTTGCCTGCATCGCGCTCGCCGCGGTCGTCCGGCGGCTTCCGCGTTTCAAGGTCACCTGGCGTCGATTTTTGATCGTGCTGCCTTGTGTCTATGCCGCGATGACGCTTTTCACGTGGCTGAGGGACGTACACGGCACGTGCCGGATCATCTGAAGGTGACCGCCCCACCCCGCCGATGAACACCGGCCGCATGCCGGCCGGCCCGCATTCACCGCTCGAACCACGCCGCTGCACAAAGCCGTTCAGTCCTTCCGGTCCGGCAGGATATGCGCGCGAATCGAGCGGCCCCGCCACGAGATGTGATCGATCCGGGCGCGCAGCGTGTAAAGCGCCACCGACGACAGCGTGTCGAACCGAAGCAGTGCGATGGGGGTGCCGATCCCGGCCGGCACGCGCTCGATCGCATCGAACAGCGGGAATCCATGCCGCGCCAGGAACGCGCCGACCTCGTCGTCGCGCGCGTGTTCTTCGACATTGACCAGCAGTAGTTCAGCCATGAGGATTCCTTGCTCGTTCGCCCGTCACCCGATCAGCCGGTGCGTATGGCGCGCGATCATCAGCTCTTCGTCGGTCGGGATCACCCACGCCGATACGCGGCTCGATGCCGTCGTGATCAGCGGCCCGTCCGTGCCGTTCGCGTCGACATCGATCTCGACGCCGAGCCACGCCGCGCGGCGCAGCACCCCTTCGCGAACCGCCGCCGCGTGCTCGCCGATCCCCGCCGTGAACACGACGGCGTCGATGCCCTCCATCGCGGCCGCAAGCGAACCGAGTTCGCGCGCGATGCGGTAGACGTACAGCTCGATGGCGAAGCGTGCGTGCGGGTCGTCGCTCGCGAGCAGGGTGCGCATGTCGCTCGACAGGCCGGACACGCCGAGCAACCCGGAACGCCGATAGAGCAGATCCTCGACGGCGCGCACGTCCATCCCGAGTGCTTCCATCAGGAAGATCACGACGCCCGGATCGAGGCTGCCGCAACGCGTGCCCATCGGCAGCCCGTCGAGCGCCGTGAACCCCATCGTGCTCGCGACGCTCTTGCCTGCCACGAGCGCGCACATGCTCGCGCCGTTGCCGAGATGGGCGACGACCGTGCGCCCGCGCGCCGCCGCCGGTGCGACCTCGGGCAGCACGCTCGCGATGTACTCGTACGAGAGCCCGTGAAAACCGTAACGGCGCACGCCCCGGCTGGTGATCGACGCGGGCAGCGCGAACGCCTGGGTCACCGCGGGCTGCGTGCAGTGAAACGCCGTGTCGAAGCAGGCCACCTGCTCGACGCCGGGCTGCATCGTTTCGAGGATACGAATCGGCGTCAGGTTGTGCGGCTGATGCAACGGCGCGAGCGGGGTGAGTTTTTCCAGCTCGGCCACGATCTCGGGCGTGACGCGCACCGGGCCGCTGAAGCGTTGCCCGCCGTGCACGACGCGATGGCCCACCGCCGCGAGACGGTGCCCTTCCTGATGCGCGCCCAGGAACGCGGCGATCTGCTCGAGCCCTTCCTGATGGCCGAACGTATCGCCGCCGGCCCATTGTCGTTCGTGACGCTCCGCGTGGCGGTCGACGGCGCTGAAGTGCGCCGTGGCCGTGTACAGGCCCTCGACCTGGCCATGCACGATCAGGCCGAGCGTGTCGCCGTGCACGTCGAATGCGGAAAACTTGATGCTCGACGAGCCGGCATTCAACACCAGAATCACGTCTGCCATGGCGTCACCCCGCGCGCCGGGCCGCTTCGCGCTGCACGTTCGCGACGAGCATCGCGACCGCACAGGAAGCCAGCCGGGTGATCAACGAATCAGCACGACTCGTCAGGATGACCGGCACGCGCGCGCCGAGCACGATGCCGGCCGCATCCGCGCCGGCCAGGAACGACAGGCTCTTGGCGAGCATGTTGCCCGCTTCGAGGTTCGGCACCATCAGCACGTTCGCGTGCCCGGCCACCGGCGAATCGATCTGCTTGATGCGCGCGGCTTCGGGATCGATCGCGTTGTCGAGCGCCAGCGGGCCGTCGACGAGCGCGCCGGTGATCTGCCGCCGATCCACCATCTTGCACAGCGCGGCGGCTTCGAGCGTCGACGGCACTTTCGGGTTGACCGTCTCCATGGCCGAGAGGATCGCCACACGGACCTGCGGAAAATCCAGCGCATGCGCGAGATCGATCGCGCTCTGCAGGATGTCGACCTTTTCCTCGAGCGTCGGCGCGATATTGATTGCCGCGTCGGTCACGATCAGCGGATCGGCGTGCGCGGGCACGTCCATCACGAAGCAATGGCTGATGCGCCGGCCCGTGCGCAACCCGGAATCGTGCCGCACCACTTCGGCCATGAGTTCGTCGGTGTGAAGGCTGCCCTTCATCAGCGCGGACGCGCGGCCGTCGCGTACGAGCCGCACCGCCGCCGCTGCCGACGCCTCGCTGTACGGCGCATCGACGATCTCGTAGTCGCCGATCGGTAGCTGCAACTCCGCGGCGGTCGCTTCGATACGCGCACGCGGGCCGACCAGGATCGGCTCGATCAGCCCCTTGCGCGCCGCCTCCAGCGCGCCCTCGAGCGAGCTTCGATCGCACGGATGCGCGACGGCCGTCGGCATCGGCGCGAGCGCCTGGCAGTGTTCGATGAGGCGGCGATATTTCTCGTGTCGGGTTTCCATTGCGGTTCCTCGCTGTCCGTCACTGCACGCGTTCGAGTGTCGCCAGCGGCCCCCTGGCCGGTAGCGTGGCAGGCGGCGCGCCCAGTACCGCGCGAATGCGTTGCAGCGCCGCCCACTGTTGCTCGCTCACCGACGCGCTTTGCACGCGCGCGTCGCCCAGCAGCTTGTCCAGCAGCGTCAGCAGCCGCTGGCGGTCCTCCGGCCGGGCAAGCAGCACCGGCAGCGCGGCGACGGCCTGTTGGGGCGCGTAAGTCGCGATGATCTCCTGCTCGCCATAGATGCGCCGCCACTGGTCGGGCGGCAGGTTCGGCAGGTATTCGGCGTAGGTTTCGGCAAGCTCGCGCTCGGTCGCAAGCTGCGCCAGCGGAAACGGTTCGCCGCTGCGCTCGAGCAGAAACGCCGCGCGCGCAACCGCTTCGGTGTAGCCGCCACGCTCGATCGACGCGAGCGCCGCCTTCACGAACGGCAGGTCGCGGGGGTCCGCCGCCGCCGGCGCAGCAGCGTGACGGTCGCGATACTGCTCCCCGAAATGAAGCATGGCCGGCTGGGTGTACAGCGAGAAGAACAGCGACTCGATGCTTGCATCGCGCATCGCGCGGAAACAATCGAGCGACGCGCTGACGATATCCGAGCCACGCCGTTCGAGCTTGCGCCACGGCTCGATATCGTCGGCCGGCTGGCGGTGGGCCCTGACCATGTCGGCGGCGGGCTTCAGCCAGCGAAGCCAGGGATTCAGGTCCGAAAACGCCCAGCGCTGGAAGCGCAGCGGATGAAAGTCGCGCAACAGGTGCGCCGTGGTCTCGTTCGATGCCTGCTGCACGTATGGCTGCATGAACAGTTCATACGCGCGCTGCGTGAATTCGGACAGCGCGGCGACGGCCTCGAACGCTTGCTCGTCCTTGCGCCCGAAGCGGTTGAAGTATTGCGCGATCTCTTCCAGACGGTGCTCGGCGAAGGTGACGTCGTACGTGACCTTCCCGTCGGCGCCCTTTACCTCCTCGATCGACATCGCATAGAGGCCGGGCGGCAGCGTTTCGACGGCATCCAGCACGCTGACGATCTGCGCGTGCTCCTTCTTCGCGACCTTGCCGGACACGAAGATGCCGAGATGCCCCACGTCCTCTTCCACCAACCCGATGATGACCTGCCCGCGCGACTTGATCTCCTCCGTGCTGCCGTAGATGTCCGTGACCCAGTTGAACGCCTGCTGCGGCGGCGTGATGTTGTCGCCCATCGACGCGAACAGGATGATCGGCGAGCGGATCTCGCGCAGGTCGAACGCCTTGCCCGATCCGTCTTTCACTTCGCCGGACCAGAGCTTGTTGCCGATGAACAGGTTGCGCGTGATCCATTCGATCTCGTCGCGGTTCATCAGGTAGTAGCCGCCCCACCAGCGCTCGAACTCGAGGAAGCGCGGCGGCTCGGTGTCGATGTGGTCGTACACGTGGTAATACTTGTCCCACAACGTGTTCGCCGGGTTCAGGTTCTCGAAGTTCTGCACGAGATAGGCGCCGTCGAACTTGCCGTTGCCCAGGTCCGACGCGAACGACGCGAGCCACGTGCCGCCGAGTATGCCGCCGGCATAGCGCATCGGATTGTCGCCGGGCCCGTCGCTCCACGCGCCGCTCCAGTACGACATCGGGGCGCCGTTGATGACGATCGGGCCCGTATCGTCCGCCGACGAACTCGCGAGCATCATCGCGGCCCAGCCGCCCTGGCAGTTGCCGACGATGGCCGGCTTGAGGCTGTCCGGATGCAGCTCCCGCACTTTCCGGACGAACGCCTGTTCCGCGGCGCACACGTCGAGCAACGTCTGGCCGGGCTCGGGCTCCTGGAAGAACACGACGAAATACACGGGATGCCCCGCGCGCAACGCCACGCCGACTTGCGAATCGTCCTTGAAGCCGCCGATACCGGGGCCGTGCCCGGCACGCGGATCGATGATCAGGTAGGGCCGCTTGCCGGCGTCGACGATCACGCCATCCGGCGGCTGGATGTGAACGAGCGCGTAATTGACGGGCCGTGCGAACTGCCGGCCGTCGAGCACGACGTCGTAGTCGAAATGCAGCACCGGCTTGAGCCCCTCGGCCATGCGCTCGACATATTGCGTGCCGCGCTCGCGCAGCGTGTCCCAGAACAGCAGCGCGCGCTGTGCGGCGTCGACCGCGTAATGCCACGCGCTCAGCGGCGAGAACGGCATGGCAAACGAGGCGGCGCCCGGCTCCTGGCCGGGGCCGTCGCTGCCGTCGAGTGCTTCGCCCAACCGTTTCCCGTACTGTTCCAGCGCGTGCTGCGTGCGCTTTTGCAGGACGTGGACAATCTCCGTGGCGATCTCATGACTGCGCGCCAGTTGCGTGGCAGCATCCATAACACTGTTCTCCAGAGGGGCAAGGTGAATCTCGACGCATTCCGGGAGCGGCCGCCTCGCGTCAGCCGAGTACGTGCATCCCCGCGTCGATGTAGTGAATACCGCCGGTCATCGCGCGTGCGGCATCGCTGGCGAGAAAGGTGCACAGCGCACCGACGTCGTCGATGTCGAGCGGACGGCGCAATGGCGCACGCCGGGCGGTGTCGTCAAGCAGGTGATCGAAGTTCGGCAGCCCGGAGGCCGCCCGCGTGGCCAGTGCGCCGGGCGACACCGCATGCACGCGAATGCCGGCCGGCCCCAGTTCGACAGCGAGGTATCGGACGGTGGCCTCCAGCGCCGCCTTGACCGGCCCCATCACGCCGTACTCCGCGATGACCTGGTCGGCGCCGATATAGGTCATCGCCATCAGGCTTCCACCGGACGTCATCAACGGCTCGGCCAGTTTCGCCATCCTGATGAACGAGTGGCAGGAGGTATCCATCGCGAGGGCGAACCCTTCCGGCGAACTGTCGACGACCCGCCCGTGCAGATCGGCCCTGGGTGCATAGGCAACGGCATGCAACAGAAAATCGAGGCCGCCCCACTGTTCGCCGATCGTGTCGAACACCTCGCGCATCTGGTCGGCCCGGCTCACGTCGAGCGGCATCGCAATCGCCGGCTTCAGCTGGTCGAGCAGCGGCTCGATGTACGGCAACGCCCGGTCGGATTGCCAGGTCACCGCCAGCTCGGCACCCGCCGCATGAAAGGCGCGCGCACATCCCCACGCGATGCTCTGCTCGTTCGCCAGGCCGACGACGATGCCTCTTCGACCTTCAAGCGGGCGCATGCCATCGCAAGCCATGCGTGACTCGCGCACGTCGTTATTCGTCATCGCGAAACCTCGGGTCGTATTTTTTCACCGGGCGAAACCGTGAAAAAGCCGATTCGGCTTTTTGCCGCGTGCCAATAAACAGGATGATCCGTCCGCACTCAGGTGCAGTCGCGAATCATTGTATTGAGGGTTTCAATACATCAGGCAATTCACGCGACATATTTTGATTTTTATCAAAATCGCTTTTTAATCAAATAATTACGATGGAATGTTTCTTCCAGAAGGGGGCTGGTTCATCGATATGTCATTCAATCGTGAACGGAAGCGCCGTCCCGTTTCTGCTGTAAAACGGCCGCTTTGACGGGTGACGCCGGCAGCAATAACGACGCTACGGTGAATTCGGAAACGTGCACGACGGAAGCAAACGCCGGCCGCATCCGCACCGGCCCGCGTTCGCCCGTCCTTCCTCGCTTACACGCGCCGCAACGGCCGGAACCCGGCACGCACTTCACGCGCGAACAACTCCGGCTCCTCCCATGCCGCGAAATGCCCGCCCTTGTCGACTTCGTTGAAGTAGATCAGGTTGTGATAACTGCGCTCGGCCCAGCTGCGCGGCGCCTGGTAGATCTCGCCCGGAAACACCGTGATCGCGGCCGGCAACGCGATATCCACCGCGTTGAAGTTGTTCGAGTGATCCTCCCAGTAGATCTGCGCGGCGGACGTCGCGGTGTTCGTCAGCCAGTACAGCGAGATGTCGTCGAGAATCTCGTCGCGCGGGATCGAACGCTCGGGCACGCCGCCGCTATAAGTCCACTGCGAAATCTTGTCGTACATCCACGCGGCCTGCCCGGACGGCGAATCGGCGAGTGCATAGCCGACCGTCTGCGGGCGCGTGACCATCATTGCCGAGTAACCGCAGTTGTCGCGATAGAACGTCGCGAGCTTCTCGTACGCGGCCTTCTCCTTCGGCGACAGCGACGCCGGCGCGGGTGCATCGGTCGCGAGCAGCGTCGCGATATCCGGCGGCACCGTCGCCGGCATGTTCACGTGAATCCCGGCCAGGCCCTGCACGCGCTGCATCGCCATCCGGTGCGAGATCACCGAGCCGCAGTCGCCGCCCTGCGACACGAAGCGCGTATAACCGAGCCGCGCCATCAGCTCGCCCCACGCGCGCGCGATGTGGTCGGAACCCCAGCCGGTCTGCGTCGGCCGGCCCGAGAAGCCGAAGCCCGGCAACGACGGCACGACGACATGGAACGCATCGTCGGCGCTCGCGCCGTGCGCGGTCGGGTCGGTCAGCGGGCCGATCGCCTTCAGCAGCTCGAAGATCGAACCCGGCCAGCCGTGCGTCATGATCATCGGCATCGCGTTCTCGTGCCGCGAGCGCACGTGGATGAAATGAATGTCGAGCCCGTCGATTTCCGTGATGAACATCGGGAAACCGTTCAGGCGCGCCTCGCCCTTGCGCCAGTCGTAATCGGTGCCCCAGTAGCGCAGCAGCGCCTGCATGCGCGCCAGCCGCACACCCTGCGATTCGTCGGCGACGGTCTCGCGGCCCGGCCAGCGTGTTGCCGCGATGCGGCGGCGCAGGTCGGCGACGGCTTCGTCGGGAATGTGCGCGGTGAACGGGCGTATGCCGCTCGCGCCGGTCGCGGCATGCAGCGCCGTGGGCAGCATCGCCGAGACCCCGGCGGCCACGGACGTGGCAAGCAGGTGGCGACGCATCGGGGAAAACGGTGTGGAAGACATCGTTCGGCATCTCCTTTCGTGAAGTGGAAAGTGAACATGCCGCGCGCGGGGCCGCGCCTTCGCTTTCAAATCCGGCGCGCCCGGCTCACGCGGCGTCGCCCATTTGAAAGGTCTGATGTATCCCGGATTTGTCTGGTTTGTACGCGTTTGTAGCGGCGGCGCGGCGAGCGGCACGGCCGCTGCGGCCGCTGCGGCCGCT
>NZ_QOBB01000172.1:0-16214 GCF_024704855.1 Burkholderia sp. HAN2018
TGCCGCGCCTCCCCGATCCGCCGCCCGCGCAGCCCGCCCCAGCCGCGCCGGCCACGCCGCCGGCCGGCATCGACGCACGGAAACTGCAGACCGCGCTCGATCGCGCGTTCGACGAGCCCGATCCGGCACGACCGCGGCGCACGCGCGCAGTCGTCGTGATGTGGCGCGGCCAGGTGATCGCCGAACGCTATGCGCCCGGCTTCACGGCCGACACGCCGCTGCCCGGCTGGTCGATGACGAAGACCGTGACGGCCGCGCTGGTCGGCGCGCTCGTCGCGCAGCACAAGCTGTCGCCCGATACGTCGGCGCTGCTGCCCGAATGGCGCGGCAGCGGCGATCCTCGCGCGGCCATCACGCTCGACGAGCTGCTGCGGATGACGAGCGGCCTGCAATTCAACGAGGACTACGACGACCCGCTGTCCGACGTCGCGTTGATGCTGTTCACGCAGCCCGATACCGCGCGGTTCGCATCGGCGAAGCCGCTCGCGGCGACACCCGGCACGCAGTGGTCCTACTCGAGCGGCACGAGCGCGATCGTCGCACGCGTGATGCGCGAGGCGCTGGGCGGCAGCGGGGACGACTATCTCGCGTTTCCGCGTCGCGCGCTGTTCGCGCCGCTCGGCATGCGCAGCGCGGTGTTCGAGCCCGATGCGTCCGGCACACTCGTCAGTCCGTCGTACATGTATGCGAGCGCACGCGACTGGGCACGCTTCGGGCAGCTTCTGCTGCAGAACGGCGTGTGGGACGGGCAACGGCTGCTGCCGGACGGCTGGGTACGCTACCTGACGCGCACGACGCCGCAGTCGTCGCGCCAGGAATACGGCGCGCAGCTGTGGGTCAAGGTGCCGGAGCCGTTCAACGATCGCGATCCGCACGCGGTCGCGATGCCGGCCGACGCGTTTCATGCGGTCGGCCATGAAGGCCAGTTCGTGAGCGTGGTGCCGAGCCGTCAACTGGTGGTCGTGCGGCTCGGGCTGTCGCGGCCGGAATCCGCGTGGAACCACGAGGCGTTTCTTGCGCGCGTGCTCGACGCGCTGCCGGCGCCCGGCGCGTGACGACGGGTACGCGGATCGATGAATCAAGCGTGAAGCGGCAGCGATTGCAACACGGCCGCTTCACGCGCTACCGGCCGGCTTACGGATTCGCGCTGCCCGCGTATTGCTTGAAGCCTTCGCGCGTCGCGAGACGTTCGATATAGCGTGACACCGCCGGCAATTCCGGATGCTCGAACGGCGTGCCGAACCAGCGATTCACCGACAGGCCGATCGGAATGTCCGCGAGCGTGAACGTGTTGCCGGCCACGTACGCGCCCGTCTTTTCGAGCTGCGCGTTCAGCACCTGCATGTGCTTCGTCCAGCCTGCGATCGACTGCGCGATGCCGGCCGGATCCTGGTGATCGGGCGATTTCCGCACGAGGCCGAGGAACGCGCCGACCCACGAGCGGTTCAGGTCCGCGCCCTGCCAGTCGATCCATTGGTCGACCCGCGCACGCGCCTGCGGCTCGGCCGGATACAGCGCGTCGCCGCCGTAACGATTCGCGAGGTAGCGGATGATCGTGTTCGATTCCCAGAGCACGAAATCGTCGTCCTTGATGACGGGCACGAGCGCGTTCGGGTTCAGTGCGAGATAGGCCGGATCGTTGGTCGTGCGAAAGCCCGCGCCCCAGTCTTCCTGTTCGAACGGCAGGTTCAGTTCGGTGCACAGCCACAGCACCTTGCGGACGTTGATGGACGGAATCTTGCCGAGGATGTGCAGCATGCAGTCTCCTTGTGAGGTCGGATGCGGAGCGTTCGGGGCGCACGACGCGCCACGAACGCATTCACGCCGAATTTATACACGACGGCGCGGCAAACGACATGCCGTACGCGGAAAATCCGCGTGCGGCCGGTTCGTCAGGTCGCGCAGCGCGTGCTCGGCCGTCGGGAACCGGAACATGAATCCGTCCTGATGCAGCCGCGCCGGCATCACCCGCTGCCCGTCCAGCAGCAGCGCGGCCATCTCGCCCATCGCGATGCGCAGCGGCGCGGCCGGCACGTGCAGAAACGCGGGGCGACGCAACACCTTCGACACGACCTGCACGAACTCGCGCTGAGTCAACGGCGCGGGTGCAACCGCGTTGTAGACACCGTGCATGCCCGGGTTCGACATCGCGCGTGCAATGATCCGCAGCACGTCGTCCCGGTGAATCCAGCTCATCACCTGCGTGCCGTCGCCGAATCGCCCGCCCATCCCGAAGTAGTGCGGCAGCAGCATCGGGCGCAACGCGCCGCCGGGGCCGAACACGAGGCCCAGCCGCAGCACCACCGAGCGCACGCCATGACGCTCGAGCGCCTGCGCGGACTGCTCCCACTGCCGGCACAGCCCGGACATGAAGCCGGTGCCGGCGCTGCTGCGCTCGTCGAGCCGCTCGTCGGAAGGCCGCACGCCGTAGTAGCCGATCGCCGACGCCTGGATCCACGCGCGGGGCTTGACCTCGGCGGTCTCGACCCAGCGCATCAGCGATTCCGTGACGCCGACGCGGCTGGCGAGCAGCACCGCCTGCCGGCGCTTGCTCCAGCGCGCGCCCAGCACCGGCGCCCCCGCGAGGTTGATGACCGTGTCGAAACGCTCGTGCGGCTGCAGTTGACCGGCGGACGTCACGCTGCGCACACGGCCCTGAAACTGGTAGGCCGCGCGCAGCGGGTCGCGCGCCAGCAACGTGACCGTATGGCCCGCATCGAGCAGATGGTTCACGAGGGTTTCGCCGATGAAGCCGGTTCCGCCTGTGACGAGCACGTTCCCCAGCGGCTGCCCCGCAAACGGATTGGCGGCCGACGCGCGTTGCGCGATCCGGCAGGCCGCGATTCCGTCGCGGAGGCCCGATACCGTCACGCCGACGGCAAACACGCTCAGCAACCCGCCGCGCCAGCCGAGATCGAGTACCTGAAGCGCGGTCGGCTCGTGCGCCCAGACGGCCAGCTGCATCGCGATCATCCCGAACAGCGCGCCGCCGTTGACGGCCAGCAGCGTGTGCAGCACGCGCTCGGTCGCCGGCAGCTTGCGGCTCTGGTCCTCGACGACGAAATCCCACAACGTCAGCACCACCTCGACGACCACCACCGCCGCGAGGGCCGCGACCCACGCGCCGTGAAAGGCGACGTTCGCGATCGACGCGAATACGAGACCGTAAAGCACGGAGCGCACCGCGTGAATCCCCAGCTCGAGCCGCGCGCGCGGGCTGTGCGGCAGATCCTGCGTGAGCTCGTGGTGATAGAGCGTATCGAATGCGCCCATCGCGCCCTGCACGATCAGCAGGTTGAGCGCCCAGTCGTAAGCAGGCAAGGTGTTCATGGGGTATCCCTCCTCCACAGCCACACAAGTGGCGGCACCATCGCAACGAGTGCCGCCGCGTCGATCGCCACGTGGCCCGATACTCGGGCCTGCAATGAAAACAGCATGTCCTGCGGCGCCCAGATCGCCAGGCCGGCCAGCAGCCATCCCCACACTTCCCGCCGGCGCAGCCGGTTGCCGAGGTGGACGAGCGCCAGCATCCAGACCGACGCGCATTGCACCGTCGCGCCGATCAGCGACATCCACCAGACCTGCTGCGCGCGCGCCGGGCCGGGCGCCGCGCCCGCCCAGAAATGCAGCTCGATGACGCGGTGATACGCGTCGAGCCACGGCGCGCCGGCCACCCACGGAACGGCGATGCCGACGAGCAGATGGGCGAGCGCCGCGCCGTACATCCAGGTCACCACGATGCGGCGCATGTCATCGCGCGCGGGACGATCGGCCGCGGGTTCGGCGGCACGGTCGCTACCGCACGCCGGCCCGTCGCACGCCGCTTCGGCGCGATAGCCGAACCAACGAGAAACGGCGTGCCGGTTGCGCGCGAAGTGGCGATACAGCGGTGCCAGCACACCGCGCACGACCGGCACGCGAAGCAGCCGGACGAGCCAGCCGCGCCCGGTCAGCGCATGGGCGGCGAGGATGCCGTCCACGCCGGTCAGCATGCGTCCGTCCGGCAGACGCGCATGAAGCTCGCGATTCAGCGCGGGCAGGCCGACGCCCAGCGGCGCCGGGTCGAAGCCCGGCCCGGCGATATCGACGAAAGCCAGCCGCTGCTGCGCGTCGCGGGCGCCGAGACGCCGTATCTGCGCGACACATAACGGACATCGTCCGTCGAAGTACAACACCAGTTCACTTGATTCCATGATTCGCATTCCTTCTTGTCTTTGCGTGCATCGTGAATCGATCGACTGCTTTCCCGCACGCCGTACCGCCGCTCCCGTGCGGCGGCGGCCACGCGCTTACATCGGCTTGAGCACCATCAGGAAGTAGACGGACAGCATCGCGAAGAACGCCGGGTAGCCGAGCAGTTCCCAGCGCTTCGCATAGCGCCAGTAGCGCTCCGGCAATGCGGCGTCGCCGTTCGCATGGGCGAGCTTCGCCATCGATGCAAGTTCGAGCTGCAGCCACACGACCGGCAGCCAGCACGCCCCGGCGATCGCATACAGCACGATCGATGCGAGCAGCCACGGCGTATGCCACGGCCAGCCGGCGGTGTGCGCGAGCCAGAGCCCCGATGCCGGCTGGAAGATCACGGCCGGCGTCGTGAACCACCAGTCCGCGCGCACCACGAGGCGCGACACGGCCGCGATCGCGGGCACCGACTGCGTGCGGTTCGCGAAGAACAGGTAGAACGCGGTGCCGAAGCCAGTGCCGACCAGCAGCACCGAGGACAGGATGTGAAGCGCCTTGATGACGAGATAGGTATTCATGCTTGTTCTTCTTCTGAAAAAAGGATCAACAGGATCGCGAGAATCGGCACGTTCTTGAGCACGGGGCCGAACGGCTCGGCGAGCAGCGCCGGCATCGTGACCGCGATGACGGCCGAGTACGCGACGATCAGCGCCGCTTGCGCCGCCCACAGGCGCCGTGAAGGCGCGGCGACGGTCGCGATGCCGAACGCGAAGTCCAGCGCGCTGGCCGCGTACAGCGCGATCAGCGCGGGCAGCCCCGTGAGGTGCGCAGGCGCGAGCAGCGCGAGGCTCGCGGGCAGCGGATGGATGAACGCGCTGGCGATGGCCGTCCAGATCCACACGATCGCGAGCGCGCCGCGCAGCAACGGCCGACGCCACATCGCCAGCGCGTCGCGACGCAGCGCGGCGGCTTCCGTGCCGATGAAGCCGTCGATCCCGCGCGGCGGCCGGCCGAGCATGGTCGTGACGGCGGCCGGATCGCCGGTGTTCCCGCCACGCAGCATCGTCCACGTGTCGCGCGTGAACATCGCGCCCGGCAGCGTGCCGAGCAACGCGGCCGCCGCGCCGGCCAGCGGGCCCGGCAGCGTCACGCGTGCGGCCGGCGGAAATCCCAGCGCGGCACGGTAGCGGGCCAGCATCTCGCGGTATTCGACTTCGTCGTTGCCGACCACGTCGATCACCGCACGGCCGGCGGCCGACGCATCGCCCGGTTGCACGACGAGCCGCGCGACGACTTCGGCGAGATCGTCGACGTGCACGGGGCGCAGCCGCTGACGGCCGCCCGCCGGCAGCACCTGCACGGGCAGGCTCGCGAGCATCCGGAAAAACCGCGCGGACGCGCCGTCCGTGCCGTAGACGAGCGCGGGCCGCACGATCCGGAAGTCGATCGGCAGCGTCTGCAGGAAGCGGTCGGCGGCCAGCTTGCTGGCGAAGTAGCGCGTGCCGCCGCGCTCGACGCCAAGCGCCGAGATCTGGATCACGCGCCGCACGCCGGCGCGGCAGCACGCGGTAAAGAGTGCGCACGGCGCGGCACGGTGCACGGCGTCGAGCGTCGCGCCTCGCCGATCGGCGAGGATGCCGACCGCATTGATCACCACGTCGACGCCCTTCAGCCGCGCGAGCCACGCGTCGGGATCGATGTCGGCGGCGAAGTCGATCGCGACGTCGCACGGGCCGGCCGCATGCCGCACGCCGCGCAGCACGCGATGGCCGCCGGCTTCGAGCTGCGTGCACAGTGCCCGCCCGATGAAGCCGTTCGCGCCGCACACGAGGACCGTCATGCGGCGCGCCCCGGTGCGGCCCTGCGGGCAGGTCGACGGCAAGACAGCGTTCATTTTCATCCTCTACTTACAGTTATTTCTGTACAGACAGAAATAAAAGCCCCAAAAAAAGCGGGCTGCCTGCCCGCACTGCGCGTAACGCTTACTTCGACGGCTTGCGCCTGACCGTCTGGCTGATCTTCGCGCCGATGCCGAGCGCCTTCATCAGCGTATCGGGCTTGAGCCGCAGCATCTCGTCCGACCAGGTCGTGAGCGTCTCGACGAACTGCAGCGTGTCGCGGATGCGCTGCTCGGTCTCGCGGCTCTCGTTCGCGATCTCCGGATTCGTCAGGCAATCGCGCAGCACCGTGAGCGTCGGCTCGATCTCGCGCTGCCGCCGCCCTTCGACGATCAGCTTGAACAGTTCCCAGATGTCGGTCGACGTCTCGAAGTGGTCGCGGCGATCGCCCAGCACATGCACGACCTTCGCGAGCCGCCATGCCTGCAGCTCCTTCAGGCTCGTGCTGACGTTGGAGCGCGCGACGTTGAGCGTCTCGGCGATCTCGTCGGCCGCGACCGGCCGGCCGGCCAGATACAGCAGCGCGTGGATCTGCGAGACGGTGCGGTTGACGCCCCACCGCGAGCCCATTTCGCCCCAGTGGAGAATGAATCGTTCGGCAATCGGTGTGAGTTCCATGGCGTGAAATTTAGGCATTTCAGTTATTTCTGTCAAGAGAGAAATAACCGGACGATCCGCCAGGTTCCGGCCGCGCCCGCCCGCGATCGGCCGCTTCCATTACAATGCGCGGGATTTTTCCGATTTCAGGCCGTTTCTGCCTTTCTGACTAGAGGGTTTCCATGATCATCAAACCGCGCGTGCGTGGCTTCATCTGCGTGACGACTCATCCGGTCGGCTGTGAAGCCAACGTCAAGGAACAGATCGACTACGTGACTTCGCACGGCCCGATCGCCAACGGCCCGAAAAAGGTGCTCGTGATCGGCGCGTCGACCGGCTACGGCCTCGCCGCCCGGATCTCGGCCGCATTCGGCTCGGGCGCGGACACGCTCGGCGTGTTCTTCGAGCGCGCCGGCAGCGAAACGAAGCCGGGCACGGCCGGCTGGTACAACAGCGCCGCGTTCGAGAAATTCGCCGCCGAAAAAGGGGTCTATGCGCGCAGCATCAACGGCGACGCATTCTCCGACAAGGTCAAGCAGGTCACGATCGACACCATCAAGCAGGATCTCGGCAAGGTCGATCTCGTCGTCTACAGCCTCGCGGCGCCGCGCCGCACGCATCCGAAGACGGGCGAAACCATCAGCTCGACGCTCAAGCCGATCGGCAAGACGGTCACGTTCCGCGGCCTCGACACCGACAAGGAAGTGATCCGCGACGTCACGCTGGAACCGGCGACGCAGGAAGAGATCGACGGCACCGTCGCCGTGATGGGCGGCGAGGACTGGCAGATGTGGATCGACGCGCTCGATGAAGCCGGCGTGCTGGCCGACGGCGCGAAGACGACCGCGTTCACCTATCTCGGCGAGCAGATCACGCACGACATCTACTGGAACGGCTCGATCGGCGAAGCGAAGAAGGATCTCGACAAGAAGGTGCTGTCGATCCGCGACAAGCTGGCCGCGCACGGCGGCGATGCGCGCGTGTCGGTGCTGAAGGCCGTCGTCACGCAGGCGAGCTCGGCGATCCCGATGATGCCGCTGTACCTGTCGCTGCTGTTCAAGACGATGAAGGAAACCGGCACGCACGAAGGCTGCATCGAGCAGGTGTACGGGCTGTTCAAGGACAGCCTGTACGGTGCGACGCCGCACGTCGACGAGGAAGGCCGCCTGCGCGCGGATTACAAGGAGCTCGATCCGCAGGTGCAGGCGAAGGTCGTCGCGCAGTGGAACCACGTGACGAACGACAACCTGTACGAGCTGACCGACTTCGCCGGCTACAAGACCGAGTTCCTGCGCCTGTTCGGCTTCGAGATCGCCGGCGTCGACTACGACGCGGACGTGAACCCGGACGTGAAGATCCCGGGCATCATCGACACCACGGCCTGACGGCCCGGCCCGCCGCCCGTACCGCATACGCGGCGCGGGGGCGGGTTCGAGGTTCCGGCGGCGTCAACGCGGCGCAGGTTCTTCCAGATAGACGCCCGACGACAGCGTGGCCTTCACCTGCCGCGTGAACTCGTCGGTCGACACTTCTTCTTCCCCTGCTTCGATCGCTTCGTACGCCTGGCGCACGACGTCGGCCGGCGTCGCCTTCGGCACGTCGAGGCCGGCCGTCAGGTCGGTATCGATGAAGCCGGCATGCAGCCCGACGACCTGCGTGCGCTGCTCGCGCAGCGAATGGCGCAGCCCGTTGGTCAGCGCCCACGCGGCCGATTTCGACACGCCGTAGCCCGACAGGATCGGCCGGTTCACCCAGCTCGCGACGGACAGGATGTTCAGGATCGCGCCGCCGCCATGGCCGGCGAGGATGCCCGCGAACGCGCGCGACATCGCCAGCATCCCGAACACGTTGGTTTCGAAATGGTCGCGCAATGCGTCGGTCGCACCGTCGTCCGTCAGGCTGCCGAGTCGCGCGATGCCCGCGTTGTTGATCAGCAGCGTGACGTCGCGCGCCGCGTCGGCGGCCGCCGCGACGGCCGCCGGATCGGTCACGTCGAGTTTCACCGGCACGACGCCCGGCAGCGTCACGGTGGCCGGATCGCGCGCCGCCGCATAGACCTTGCGCGCCCCTCTCGCAAGCGCCTGCTTCGCGAACTCGAGCCCGAGCCCGCGATTCGCACCCGTGACGAACACCACTGCACCTTCGATCTTCATGACGCTTCCTTTCGCATGATGAATCGCATGCGCGCCGGCTCGCCGCGCGCGTGAGATCCGGTGAAAAACCAGGCTGCCATTGCGTTCCGAACCGGTACGCCGCCGGCAGACGGCGAGCCGCCCGTTGCCCGATACACGTGCCCCGGCGGCGCCCAAGACGCCGATCGATTGCCATCGGCCGCTCCGGCAGCGGCTTTGCACCCTCCGCCAAGTCGGCTACACTCGATGTCAATGTCGATCACCATTGTCTTTGCCGTGCATTGTGTTCACGCAATCCGCTCATGTCAATGGTGGTCGCCATTGTGATTTTCAATCGACGCGATCGGCAAAAATCAGGGAGGGATCGATGGGCGTTTCAAGACAGCAGGCTGCCGAGAACCGGAGCGCGATTGTCGCGGCCGCCGAGCGGCTGTTCCGCGTGCGCGGCGTCGACGCGGTCGGACTCACGGAGCTGATGAAGGAAGCCGGCTTCACGCAGGGCGGCTTCTACAACCACTTCAAGTCGAAAGACGCGCTGGTCGCCGAGGTGATGGAAAAGGCCATGCAGGACCGCGCGGATTCGCCGAACGCCGGCAGTCTCGACGCGCAGGTGGCGTCGTATCTGTCGGCCGCGCATCGCGACAACGTCGAGGCCGGGTGCCCGCTGTCCGGTTTCGCGGGCGATGCGCCGCGACTGACCGATGCGGCGCGTGCGTGCTACGCGCACGGCCTCGCCACGTATCTCGACCGGCTGGAACGGATGGTGGCCGTCGAAGGCGGGACGCCGGCGCAGACGCGTCGCGACGCGATCGCCGTCTTCAGCCAGATGGTCGGCGCACTCGTGCTGTCGCGCGCGATCGCCGGCACCGAACCCGCGCTGGCCGACGAAATCCTCGCGGCAGGGCGGGACGCGCTCACCGCCGGGCGCGACGATCCGGCCCCGCCGGCATGACGGGCAGACGGCGGGGCAAGACGGCGCGCTCGGCGCCCTTGCCGCGCTATTCGACCGCCCGCGCGGCCTCCCACAACGGCTGCCCGCCCAGCGCCGCATGCCATGCGCCGAAACGCGTGCGCCACGCTTCGAACGGCTCCGCCAGCGGATGGCGCGGATCGTCGCTGAGCGAATACGCCATCCCTTCGATCAGCCAGCGCGGCTTGGTCACGACGGCCAGGTTGCCGAGCACTTCCGCCTGGCGGTGGTGGATCAGCTCGTGCGCGAGAAAGTAGGTCTGCCAGCCGCGCGGTGCGACAACCACGCCGAAATTCCCGAGCGTCAGCGCCGCGCGCTGGCCGAGGCCGAATGCATCGGCGCACGCGCGGGTCGAACAGAACACGACGCGCGGCGCCTCCCGGAACGCACCGACGGCTGCCGCCGCGCGTGCATAACCGTCGCGATAGAGCTGCCGTGCGTCGCCGAGCCTCGCGGCATCGTCCGTGCAGATATCGGCGCTCGGGCACGACACGCCGGGGACCAGCGCAGGCGCGACGACGCGCAGCGGCTTGACCAGCGCATACGCGGCAATCGGCAGCGCGACGAGCAGGCCCGTGAGGGCGTAGACGACATGGGAGCGTTTCATCGAGGCGGGGGTTCCGGGGCGTGCTGCTGAAATCTTCCTGCGTGACTATATCGGACTGGCGACGTCTCCGGCCCTGCCTGATTCCCGGACGGAGCGCGGTCGCCCCGGGCCCTGCGCTCGCTGCGACCGCGGAGACATTCCGGCGCTTGCCGTTGAGACCTGCCGTTTCGTCGAACCGGGGACCTTTAACCAGCTGATGCTGCCCGGATAATCAGATGCGCCCGCCATCCGGCGGCCGAATCCGCTGCAAACGGCTGACACGCTCCCTGCCCGTCACGCGACGTGCCCCGTGCTCGCGCCTCCGGCACCCGCCGCCCGGCGGCTCCAGCGAATGCCCAGCAACAGGAGCACGGCACTGCACACGAACAGGGTCGCCTCGACCAGCACCGTATCGACATGCCAGTACCGCGTCAGCAGCACGACAACGAGGTCGAACACGAAATGAAGCGCAATCGCATACACCAGCCAGCGCTTCGTTCCGCGCACGAACGTCTGCAGCACGATCAGCGACAGCCCCACATGCGCGGCCAGCGCGCTCGTGCGCTCGAGCAACGCGAGAACGGGCGACGCGAGCGTCATGCCCGCGAACTGCGACCCGACCAGCGACTGCACGCCCTCCGGCACCACGACACCCGCGTGCGCGAGCAGATAAGCCGTGCCGAGCGCGAGAAACCCGACGCCGACCAGCAGCATCGCCTCCAGTCCGCCGTGCCCGAGCCCGAGCATCACGGCCGTCGGCGCATCATGCCGCTTCGGCAGCAGATACCGGAAGGCGACCCAGCGCCCGCATTCCTCGAAGAGCCCGGCCGTCAATGCCGCGAACACGAGCATCGGCAGGTGCCAGCGCGGGTCGTGAGCAAGCCAGCGGTATAGCGGAATCTGCCACGACATGCGCAGTACCGGCTGGAACACGAAGAAGGTCAGCATCCCGTAGAAAAACACGCGAAGCGGCACCTGCGTGCGGCGTCGCCACGCGGCCGCGAGCCACGCAGGCGCGAGCAGCGCGACGAGACCGGCCGCGAGCGTAAGGAACAGGAGCGCGGGAGCGACGGGATGCATCGCGCGCCCCGTTACGCGAGTTGCTTGTGGAAAACCGTCGTCGCGCAGGGCGTGCCGTCGGGCATCAACGCATAGTTCGGCACAACGCCGACGCGCTGCCAGCCGGCCCGCTCGTACAGCCGCTCGGCGTCGCCGCCCGTCACGGTATCGAGCACGAGCACGGTCTTGCCGGCGTCGCGCGCGGCCGCGTCGGCCGCCGCCATCAGCCGCCCGGCGATGCCCTGCCGGCGCGCGTGCCGCGACACGAGCATCTTCGCGATATCCGCGCGATGCGGCTGGTTCTCCGGCTGCGCGGTCACGACCTGCACGGTGCCGACGATCCGGCCGGCCGCGTCCTCGGCAACGAGCAGGATGCGCTCGCCGTTCGCGACGCCGTTGGCGACGTGGGTCCAGAACGCGACGGCGGTCGGCCGCCCGATCGGCAACATGAAGCTGACGGACGCGCCGCCCTCGACGCAATCGATCAGCACGTCGGCCAGCGCGTCGACGCAGGTCATCGCTTCGCCCGCGTCGACGCGGCGGACGGTAACGGATTCGGTCATGCCATCCCCGTAATCAGGTGGGCCGCCCGCACGGGTTCGGCGGGCGGCCGGATCGGAAAGAACACCGGCCGATCGTCGCGGCTCGCGCAACGGCAGCAGGCATGCGGCGATACCGCGCCCGGCCGGCGCGTGTTACCGCCCCATCATCCTACGCGACGAAAATTTCCGTTGCATCGCCGTTTGCATTGCCTACACTTAGCCACATGGCTAACTTTCAACCCGGCATCAGCGACGTCTTCCACGCCCTCGCCGATCCGACGCGCTGCGCGATCGTCGGCGCGCTCGGCCAGGGCGAGCGGACCGTCTCCGCACTGGCCGAGCCGTTCGACATGGCGCTGCCGTCGTTCATGAAGCACGTGGCCGTGCTCGAGCGCAGCGGCCTCGTGCAGACCCGGAAATCCGGCCGCTCGCGCACCTGCACACTGGTCGGCAGCCGGCTCGCCGAGGCCGAGGCATGGCTCGCCGCGCAACGCGCGCTGTGGGAAGCACGATCCGATCGTCTCGTCGAATTCGTCGAACGCCGTCACCAGGAGGAGCACGATGTCAGCCAGCCCCGTCGACCCCGCTGAAGCCCACGATCTCGTCATCACGCGCACGTTGCACGCGCCGCGCCACGCGCTGTGGTGTGCGTGGACCGACCCCGAACTGCTGAAGGAATGGTGGTGCCCGAAACCGTGGACCACCGAAGTGCGCGCATTCGACCTGCGTCCGGGCGGCGCTTTCCACACGTTCATGCGCGGCCCCGACGGCGGCACGAGCGACAACCCCGGCTGCTTCCTCGAAATCGTGCCCGAATCGCGCATCGCGTTCACGTCGATGCTCGCGGGCGGCTGGCGGCCGCAAGTGCCGTGGATGGGGTTCACGGCAGTCGTCACGATGGCCGACGACGATGCGGGCAGCCGCTACGAGGCGCGCGTGATGCATCCGGACGCCGCCACGCGCGAGCGCCATGAAGCGCTCGGCTTCTTCGAGGGCTGGAACACCTGCATCACGCAGCTCGACGCCTTCGCGGCCGCGCTGCGCTGAGCGCGGCCGGGTGCGCGATCATTGCATGCCGCCTCGTGCGCGCCTAGGATTCCTGAAGGAAGCGCGACGACACGCCGGCCGCCGGCGTGCACCGTCGCGCGCGCTCCGCGGGAGGCGACATGTTGCACACGCACACGCATTCGACCCGGGTCAGCCGGCACCTGAACGCCCCGCGCGGGCGCGTCTACCGCGCGCTGCTCGATCCGCACGCCGTCGAACAATGGAAAGTGCCCGACGGCATGACGTGCCGCGTGCATGCGTACGACGCGCGCGAAGGCGGCGCGCTGCGCGTGTCGCTGAGCTATGACGCACCGTCGGCCGGCACCGGCAAGACCACTGCTCGCACCGATACCTATCACGGCCGCTTCGTCACGCTCGTGCCGGACGAGCAGATCGTCGAGATCGACGTGTTCGAAACCGACGATCCGATGCTGCGCGGCGCCATGACGATCACGATCACGCTGTCCGACGAAGCGGGCGGCACGCGCGTGGACGCCGTGCACGACGGGGTGCCGCCCGGCGTGCCGGTCGCCGACAACGAAACCGGCTGGCAAATGGCGCTGGCGAGGCTGGCCGCGCTGGTGGAGGCGGAGTGAGCAAGCGCCGGGCCTGTCGTCGCGACGCGCGTCAGCCGAGCCGGTAAGCCCGCGTGACCGTGCCGCGGAACAGCGCGTCGCGCTCGTCCGGGCTTGCCTGCGCCGTCAGGCGCTTGAACGCATTCCAGCCGTTCACGAACGAATACGAGCCCTTGTCGACCGGAAAATTGCTCTCGAACATGCAGCGCTCGGGGCCGAACGCGTCGATGCAGGTCATCATCCACGGCTTCCACGCGTCGGCGAGTTGCACGGAAGACGGCGGCCGCGCGCCTTTCTCGAAATCGAAACCGTTGATGCGCATCCCGAGCCCGCCGACCTTCACGTACACGTTCGGCAGCTGCGCGAGCGCGCGCATCGACGCCGACCAGCGCTCGAACACCTCCGGCCGCTTGTCGGCATAACTCGCGATCCGTACGACGCCGCCGCAGTGATTGACGATGATGCGCGTATCGGGATTCGCCTTCGCAAGCTCGAACAGTTCAGGTAGCTGGGGAAAGAACAGCCACGCGTCGTACGACAGCCCGAGCGGCGCGAGCTGCGCGACGCCCGCCCGGTACGCGGAATCGAGCAGCATGCCGCGCGGCACCGCCGATAGCGGATTGGCGAGCGTCGGATCGGCATCCCAGGTCGTCAGGTGACGAACGCCGCGAAACCGCCCGCGTCCGGCTTCGAGATGTGCTTCGAGCACCTCGCGCACGCGCTCGCCGAGACGCAGATCCGCATGGCCGACGATGCCTTTCGCGACAGACGGACGGCCGTGCTGCTGCAACGGCTCGGTCACGCCGGCAACGTAGGCCGTCTCGCCCGCCGGCTTCAGTTCGACCGGGCCCGCATCGCGATAGCGCGTCTGCGCCTGCATGTAGACGGACGCCTGGAGGTTGTGGCCCGAGCGCGCGTCCTGCAGATAGTCGTCGAGCATGTAGATCCAGCCCGGCCGCTCATAGAAATGATGATGCGCGTCGACGATCGGCAGGTCGGGCTCGAGCACGGGTTCGAGCGCCGACGCGAGCCAGTCGGGGCGGACCGCCAGATAGTTGCTTTGCGTCGTCATGCGGGAAACCCCCTCCTGGGTCGCCGCGCGCGTCTCGGTGAACGCGGGCAGCGCGAGCGATGCGGCGGCCGCGCCGAGCAGCCGGCGCCGCTTGATCGAAAGCGTCGTGTCCATGTCATTCGCTCCGGTCGAACGCATACAGCGACAGCGTCAGCAGCGTCGTGATCGCGAGCACGATCGCGAGGCCGAGCATGCCGGCGGTAAAGGTGCCGAAGCCGTCCTTCAGGTAGCCGACGAGATAAGGGCCGGCGAAGCCGCCGAGCGCGCCGATCGAGTTGATCAGCGCGAGCCCGCCGGCCGCCGCCTGGCCGGACAGGAAGCGCGAGGGCAGCGTGTAGAAGATCGTGCGGCCGGCGATCGTGCCGACCAGCGCCAGCGTGATGCCGGCGAGTGCGGGGCCGAGCGTCAGGAAGTGCGTCGAGACGCCGAGCGCCACCGCGCCGATGAACAGCCCGATCGCCAGGTTCGCGACCGGGCCGCCGCGACGGTCCACGCGCTTCGCCCACCACAGCAGCGCGACGGTCGCGAAGAAGTACGGCACCGCGGACAGCCAGCCCGTCTGCATCGTCGACATGCCGTGCGCCTTGAGCATCTGCGGCAGCCAGATGCCGATCCCGTAAGAACCCATCGTGAAACCGAACGAGATCAGCGCGAGCACGTACACGCGCACGTCGCGCAGCGCGACGCCGAAGCGCTTCTTGCGGCCGGCGGCCGCGCCTTCGCGCTCGAACGCGCGCTGCAGCGCGGCACGCTCGTCGCTCGACAGCCACGCGGCATCCGCGGGCGAATCGGACAGCAGCTTCAGCACGAGAAAACCGAGCGCGCACGCCGGCAGCCCTTCGACGATGAACATCCATTTCCAGCCGGCCAGCCCGAGCGCGCCGTCGAGCTGCAGCAGCCACGTCGACAGCGGCCCGCCGATCAGCGACGACAGCGGCGTCGACACGGTGAACCACGCCAGCACCCGCGTGCGGTAGCTCGCGGGAAACCACACGGCGAGGAAGAAGATCACGCCCGGAAAGAACCCGGCTTCCCCGATACCGAGCAGCAACCGGATCGCATAGAAACTCGTCGGCCCGGTCGCAAGCGCGGTCGCGGCCGCCATCACGCCCCACGTGATCATGATGCGGGCGAGCCAGCGGCGCGCGCCGAAGCGGTACAGCGCGAGATTGCTCGGCACCTCGAACACGCAGTAGCCGGCGAACATGATCCCCGCGCCCCAGCCGAACTGCGTCGCCGTCAGCCCGAGATCGCGGTTCATCGTGAGCGCCGCGAACCCGACGCTCGTGCGGTCCAGGTAATTGAAAAAATACGCGAGCGCGAGCAGCGGGATGAAGCGCCATGCGGCCTTGCGCACGGCCCGCTGCTCGATCGATGCATCGGACTCGCGATCGGCGGCCAGCGCCGGGAATGCGGATGTCATGGTTGTCTCCGTGGGGATGGCGATCCTCGCCCGCGCGTGGCGCGGTCGGGACGCCTTTGTTCGATCAGGGGATCGCGGCCGCGCTACGCGCTCGCCAGTTCGTTCGGCGACGGCGCGCCGCCCGCCGCCGC
>NZ_QOBB01000173.1:0-16165 GCF_024704855.1 Burkholderia sp. HAN2018
CCCTGGCCCGCGACCAGCGCGCCGAGCGCCGCGACGCCGACGGCAGCGCCCACCTGGCGCGCGGTATTGAGGATCGCCGACGCGGTGGCCGAGCGGCCGGCCTCGACGCTGCAGAGCAGCGTCGACGTCAGCGCGGGAATCGCGATGCCGCCGCCGATCGCCATTGCCGCGAGCCCCGGCGCGAGCAGCGCATACGGGGTATGCGCACCGAGGGTCCGCCACAGCCACACGTAGCCCGCGAGCGATACCGCAAGCCCGACGATGACGGTCGCGCGGAATCCATGACGCACGGCGATGCGCGCGCTCGCGATGTTGGCGAGCATGATGATCGTGAGCGGTGCGAGCGCGAGCCCCGATTCGGTCGCGGTGAAGCCGCGCGCATTCTGGAAATAGAGGCTCAGCGAGAAAATCAGCCCGTAGAACGCGGCATTCGTGATCGCGCCGATCGCGAGCACGCCCGGCACGCGCGCGATCCGGAAGAACGCGAGCTGCAGCATCGGCGCGGCCACGCGGCGCTCGATCGCGACGAACAGCGCGCCGAGCGCGACCGACGCGGCCAGCGCACCGGCCGCATACGGGTCGCCCGGCCCCTGCGCGCCGGCCCGGATGATCCCGCCCGTCAGCAGCGCGAGCACGAGCACCGCGACGAGCTGGCCGGCCGGATCGAACAGCCGCGTGCGTGCGGCGGCCGAATCCCGTACATGGCGCACCGTGAGCCACAACCCGGCCGCGCAGATCGGCAGATTGATGAAGAAGATCGCACGCCAGCCGAGCGAATCGATCAGCAGCCCGCCGAGCGTCGGCCCGGCCGCGCTGATCGCGCCGCCGGTCGCGCTCCACCACGCGACGGCCCTTACGCGCGCGGCGGCATCGTTCGCGCACGCATGCGTGATGAGCGCGAGCGACGTGGGCAGGATCATCGCGGCGCCGACGCCCTGCGCGACCCGCGCGGCGATCAGCGCGGCCAGCGACGGCGCGAGCGCGCAGCCGAGCGATGCCAGCAGGAACAGCGCGAGGCCGTACGCGAACAGCCGGCGGCTGCCGAAGCGGTCGGCCAGCGTGCCGGACGTCAGCAGCAGCGCGGCGAACGACAGCGTGTACGCATCGACGATCCACTGCAGCCCGTGGACGCTCGATCCGAATGAATGGCCGAGGCTCGGAATCGCGACGTTGACGACGGTCACGTCGAGCTGAACGATCGCGAAGCCGAGGCTCGCGGCCGCGACGGTCGGGAGGATCGCGCGCAGCGACGTGCGATGCGGCGGTGCGATGGCGGCCGGCGCGCCGCCGAGCGCCGGAGCGCGATCGCTCATTGTGGCCTCCGTGCCGGGTGGCGCGCAAGGCAGTACGCGGGCAGGGTCACGTCGTGACCGGACGAACGGCGCAGCAGGCGGAATCGGGTCATCGGGCAGATTTCCGTAGGGCGGAGGAAGGGCGCCGGCTGCCGATCGACGGCCGGCCGCATCGTCGAATCCGACAGAAAACTAGCATCGACCTGCTAACGAATACAAATAATAACCAGCGATTTTTTAACCACCTTTCGTGTTAAGGCGCGGCGCGATCGACGCTGCCTGACGTCACCGGGATTGCTGAACTTATATCGAAAATTTTTGTTTGCAATCGACTTAATATCATTTCGCAATGCAATGACGGTCTCCTAGTCTTGTCGAGCGCTGCGCCCCGAGGACGGCAACGCGCGGCGGCAGTGCCATGCCGCTCTTCGAACCCCGATCTTTATACGAGAGACCTATGACCTATCTCGCAGATGAACGCATCGTCTTGACGGCAGCGGAGTCCGGTCACATCCGGAAGACGCTCGGCGCACTGGCCTACGATCCGGCCGGCGGCGCGGGCTACATCAGCGCGGTGCGCAAGCTCGCCTACAACGCGTTTCCCGACCGGATCGTCGACGCGTTCGATCGCGCGAAGGCACCGACCGCCGACGCGCACGGCTCGATCGAGATCGACAACCTGCCGATCGACGACGACGTGAAGGGCAGCCCGAGGTTCGAGGAGACCGGCCGCTCGTTCAAGGCCGGCGTGTTGAGCGAGAACGTGCTGGTCGCCCTGAGCACGCTGGCCGGCGAACCGTATTCGATCGCGCACGAAGGCCGCGAGCTCGTGAACAACCTCACGCCGCACAAGGCGACCGCACGCGACTATACGGGCCTCGGCTCCGAGGTCGAGCTCGATTTCCATATCGAGAACGCCGCGCAGGCGCACATGCCGGAAGGCGACACGTCGCCGTTCGCGTTGCTGCTGCTCGGCGTGCGCAGCGAAGCCGGCGGCGGCCCGTACACGCGGCTCGCCGACGCGCGCCGCGCGCTGCAGCTGCTGTCGCCGGACGACATCGCGCAACTCTACGGCGAGCACTACATCATCCGCGTGCCGTACCGGTGGCGCGGCGCCGCGCCGACGCCGCGCGACAATACCGACCTGAGCGCGGTGCTGTCGGGGCCGCTCGACGCGCCGCGCGTGACGGTCGCGTTCTATCCGGACATGGTGCTGGCGGTCAATGCGCGTGCGCAGGAGGCGCTGGCCAACCTGTATCGCGCGGTGCGCGAAGTGTCGTTCGGCGTGCAGGTACAGCCCGGCAAGCTGGTGCTGATCAACAACCATTTCACGCTGCATTCGCGCGACCGTTTCGATCCGCAATACGACGAGAACGACCGGGCATTCCGCTGGGTGCAGCGCGTGTTCGTCGCGCGCAGCCTGTGGAACTTCCGCGCGTTCACGCCCTTGCAGGCGCGGGTCTTCGATCCGAAGGCGCTGTATGCGGGCGACGCGCACGCGACGCGCCCGTCGCCGGTCGCGCAACCGGCGCCGCAACGCGCGGCCGCCGCCGAACTCGAGGTGACGCCCGCGTGAGCGTACCGGGAACGCCGGGGGAGAAGGGCGGCGAACAGGCGGTGAGCATCGTTCGGCGCCGCCCGCGTTCGGCACACGCTTCGCAAAATATCAAGGAATCCGGAAGACATGAGAAGAACAGCAATTCCCGTGGCACGCATCGCTCTCGCGCTGGCCGCCATCCTGATCGGCGGCAGCGTCGCCGCGCAGGCCGCGACGTTCGACCTGAGCCCCGAGCAGCCGGGCCGGCAGCGCGGCACCGTGAACCCGGCGGTCGAGCAGGCATTGCCGGCCGGCTACCGGTTTGCCGAAGCGGGCACGTTGACGATCGGCATCGCGCCGAACCTGCCGCCGCTCAGCACCTATGCGACCGATGCGCGAACGGTCGTCGGCTTCGATCCCGATCTCGCCCAGCTCGTCGCCGACAGCCTCGGCCGCAAGCTGAAGATCGTGCCGCTCTCGTGGGCCGACTGGCCGCTCGCGCTGCAGTCCGGCAAGGTCGACGCGGTGATCTCGAACGTGACGGTCACCGAACAGCGCAAGGAGAAATTCGACTTCTCGACCTACCGGAAGGATCAGCTCGGCTTCTACGTGAAGAACGGCAGCCGGATCGCGTCGATTCGCGAGCCGAAGGACGTTGCCGGGCTGCGCGTCGTGACCGATTCGGGCACGAACCAGGAAAAGATCCTGCTCGAATGGAACCGGCAGAACGTCGCGCGCGGCCTCGCGCCGGTCGAGATCCAGTACTACGCGGATGCGGCGGAGCGCTGGGTCGCGCTGCAGTCGGGGCGCGTCGACACGATCTTCAGCGTGAACTCGATGCTCGCGTACCAGGCATCGCTGCGCGGCGACGCGAAGCTGATCGGCACCGTGAGCGGCGGCTGGCCGCGCACCGCGGACATCGCGATCACGACGCGCAAGGGCAGCGGCCTCGCCGATCCGCTGACGGTCGCGATCAATGCGCTGATCGCGAACGGCAGCTACCGGAAGGTGCTCGGCCGCTGGAGTCTCGATGCCGAAGCGATCGACCGGTCGCAGACCAATCCGCCGGGGCTGCCGCGCACCTGAACCGCCCGGGTGCCGATCGCCGCGATGCTCAGGTGATCGGCCACTGCAGGATCACGATCCCGTCGTTGTAGTCGGCATCGGCGCCGTCTTCGGCGCCGAGCCAGCCGAGCCAGACGGTGTCGCCCGCGGACAGCGGCGCGAGACGCGCATCGGTCGCGGATTTCCTGCCGTTGGCGAATGCGTCGATCCGGATCTTGCCGCCCTTCGAGTTCAGCGTGAACAGCCTGACGCCGTCCTCGCTGTTGCCGACGAACGACGCGGCCGGTTCCGGCGCATCGTCGATGAAAAGCCTGAGGTCCTGCCGGTCGGCGGCATTCGCGTAGAAGATCGCCTTGAACGCGGTATCCGGCGGCAGCGTGAAGTTGCCGTTGCGATCCGACGACGGCTTGAAATCCGGCTGTTTCGCGGCCGGCCGGCCGGCGCCGATCTCGATCGACGTTTCCCAACGGAAATAGCCCGACACGGTGCCGTCGCGGTCGAACACGGCGAAATCGGCCGTGCACGTGGTGGCGCCCGCGGCCAGCACGTCGCTGCGCCAGTAGTGGTCCTTCATCGGATGGCACGGCGGATGCAGCAGGTCGTCGGCATCGGGTACCGGCGCGGCCGCGTCGCGTACTTCGGCTTCGAACGGCGCGACGATGCCCGCATCCTTCAACGCGAACCGGACGAACAGCACGCTCGCCTCGGCGCGCAGTGCCAGCGCGGTCTCGCGCAGGCGCAACTGGTCGCCCGGCGACAGCCCGGCGAAGAGCCGGCTGTCGTTGTGGCCGAGCTGCGCGGCGTCGCCGGGGCTCACCACGTAGAGGTGCCGGCCGTCGATCACGGTCGGCGCGTCGGGGTCCCGGCTCGCCTCCGGGTAGGCCGACAGCAGCGTGACGGCGTCGACGATCACGAGCACATCGGAACGAAGACCAGGCATGAGCGCTTCCTCCGCAACAAGGGGTTGATGCGGGCAGCCGCCGCGCGGCCGCCCGCCTGCCGCGATCAGTTATGGATCGAGATGAACGGATCCCACGAGAAGCAGCCCTGGCTCTGGCAGTTGCGATCGATGATCTGGAACTGGAAGTGGTAAGTCACGCGGCCGACCTTCAGGCATTCCGACGACCAGTAGTAGTTCGCGACCTTCTGGCAGGTCGGCACCTCGGGCTTGCTGGTGTTCGGCACCGGGATCGACGCTTCCGCGACGCGCGGTGTCGGCGTCGAGATCAGTTCGTTGCCGACGTTGCCGATGAACTTGTAGAACACCACCTGGTTCTCGAAGCCCAGCGACAGGCTCGTTTCACGCCAGCGGATCAGGTCGCCGACCTGCGCCTTCAGGTCGAGTTCGCCGCCCGCCTGCCCGGACACCACGTTGTCCTGGTTGGTGACCATGTACACGTGCTTCCAGTCGATCAGCGTCGGGCTATTCGGATTCTTGCTGGGATTCGGATATTTTTTGAGGATGGTTTCGGTATCGAAAGAGACGAGCACATCGGTAACGCGTGACATAGAAGCTCCCGTTTGAATGAATGGGAATTATTGTTGCGCGAATTTCGTCGCGCAGCCGCCATGGCCTTGTCCTGCAAGGCTCGTCGCCGTTAGATGCCCGTGCTGGCGAGATGGCGAAGGCAGATTATCCCGTTCGGTTGTTTCTGGAAGCTGTAAAAGTAAACAGGGTATTTAATTTGTTTCGGGCGGTAATTTTAAAATCGGAATCAATCGGATTCATGCGTGACATAAATATGCCGACATTGAATCTGTTAATTGAATGGCCGATTATTTTCGGGGGCGGCGGGAAGGGGCGTTCAACGATAGGTCCAGAGCCGGTGCAGCAGGAACGTCGTCGGCGGAATCAGCAACGCGATCGCGACGATGCTCATTGCGCGGGACACGTCGAGCGCTTCGGCCGCACGCGCGAGCAGCAGGGTTTCGACGAAGCCGGCGAGCGTGACCGCGAGAAAGCGCACCGCGTTGCGCGTGCGCACCGTCGACGAAAAGCTCCACAGCGTGTTCGCGAGATACGAGAACGCCGTCGCGCAGAGGAACGCGATCGTGTTCGCAGTCACCAGCGTCGCGTCGAACCGCGCGAACAGCGCCGCTGCGACCAGCGTGTGGATCGCGGTCGAGCAGAGGCCGGACACGCCGAAGCGCACGAGGCGCGTGCGCTCGGCATCGAGCAGGCCGATCATGGCCGTCGCCGCGCGTCAGCGTTCGCCGATCCGCGCACGGGTCGGCTGCACGCGCCGGCGAGCGCTCTGGCGGCGCGCATCGCGCGCGACCCGCAGTTCGACCACCTTGCCGTGCGTCTGGTAGCGGCGGCGGATCAGGTAGACGGGCCGTTGCTTCGACTCGTCGTAGATCCGCCCGATGTATTCGCCGACGACACCGATCCCGATGAGCTCGATGCCGCCGATGAACAGCGTGACCGAGATCAGCGACGCGTAGCCGAGCACCGGATTGCCGAACAGCAGCGTGCGGAGAATGATGAACGCGCCGTACAGGAACGCGAGCGCGGCGATGCCGACGCCGATGTAGGTCCAGCTGCGCAGCGGCACGGTGCTGAAGCTGGTGATGCCTTCCAGCGCGAAATTCCACAGCTTCCAGCCGGAAAATTTCGAGTGTCCGGCACTACGCGCGTCGCGCTGGTATTCGACGATGACCGTCCGGTAGCCGACCCACGCGAACAGCCCCTTCATGAAGCGATGCCGCTCGGGCAGGCTGCGCAGCGCGTTCACGACCTTGCGGTCCATCAGCCGGAAATCGCCGACGTTCTCCGGCAGTTTCACGTCCGACAGCAGGTTGTGCACGCGATAGTAGATCGCGGCCGCCGTGCGCTTCGCGAACGAATCGCACGCGCGGTTGCTGCGCTTCGCGGCGACGACTTCCGCACCGTCGCGCCAGTGTTCGATCATCACCGGAATCAGGCTCGGCGGGTCCTGCAGGTCGGCGTCGAGCGGGATCACCGCGTCGCCGAGGGCTTCGTCGAGACCGGCCGTGAGCGCTGCTTCCTTGCCGAAGTTGCGGGTCAGGTCGATCACCCGCACGCGCCGTTCGCCGGCGCCGATCCGGATCAGCCGCTCGAGCGTGTCGTCGCGGCTGCCGTCGTTCACGCAGACGATCTCGAACCGGATGCCGTCGATGGACGTCATCAACGGCATCACGACGTCGAAGAAGCGTTCGACGGCCTCGCCTTCGTTATAGAACGGCACGACCAGCGATACGAGCGGTGTATAGAGTGGTTCCCGCATGATGATTTCCCCTGTGATGTCGCTTCACCGATGCACGCCGATGGTCGGTCGGCCGGTGCGGCGCAATCCGTACGCCGGGCGGTGGTGCGTTCTTGCCGAATGGGTGAACGCGGTGTCGGTCGAGCGGTCGCGTGCGTCCGGCATCGACGGCACGTCGCGCCGGTCCCGGGCGATCCGGCTGACGAGCAGCCCGAGCGACGCCAGCGTGACGAGCGGCATGAACTGGAACGACAGATGCGGCACGACCGCGAGGCCCGCGAGCGGCATCAGCCACAGCAGCGTCAGCCATTCCCGGTCGAAGCGCCGCCAGCCGTGCGTCCACGCATAACGCGCGTACCACGCGATCACGAGGCCGTACCAGGTCAGGTCGTAGTCGTACAGATAGGGGCTGACGAGCAGGCACGCGCACGCGAGCGTCGCGGCGCGCAGCGCGTACGCGCAGTCGCCGCGCCACGCATAGACGACGGCGATCGCGGCGACCGCGGCCGACAGCAGTTGAAGGCCGCTGGCGACGAAGGTGGGCAGGCCGGCCATCGTCGCGAGCGCGAACACCGACGGCATGCGCGCGAGCTTGGCCTGGCCGGTGCCGACGATCGTGTAGACGCTGTCGATCACATGCGTGAAGGTGATCCACGGGCCGAACCCGAACGCGAGTGTCGCGAGTGCGGCGCTGCACGCGATCGTCGCGGCCCACGCGGCCAGTGCGCGCCATTGGCCGGCGCACAGCAGCGCGAGCGGGAACAGCACCGCGAGCTGCGGCTTCATCGTCAGCAAGCCGAAGCAGATCCCGGCGTGCACGGGGCGGCGGGCCAGCGCGAGCAGGCCGGCACCGGCGAGCAATGCGGTGAAGAGGCTGGTCTGCCCGACGATCACCGTGAGGAACGCGCCGGGGAATGCGAACGCGCACAACCATGCGCCATCTCGCTGCACGATCGCGCGGATCGTTGCCGAAAACAGCGCATAGGTGAGCCCGAGCCACAGCACGAGCGCCAGCGTGTACGGCAGCCAGCCGAGCGGCAGCACGAGCAGCAGCATCGAGGGCGGGTAGAGCCACGGCAGCGTGCCGTCCGCGAGCGTCATCGTCGGGATCGCGAGCTTCTGCACTGCGAACAGCGCGGGAAAATGCCAGGCATCGGCCGCATGCCCGTGCGCGGCGAGCCACGCGGCGCTCCAGATCGGCGAGAAATCCTGCGACAGCGGCTGCAGCGCGCCGTTGTGCGACAGGTACACGCGGGTGACGTAGATGCAGATGAACAGCAGCTCGCTCGCCAGTGCGGCGCCCGCATAGAGGCGCACGCGCTCGCGATTGAGCCAGTGCGGGTAGCGGCGCGGGCCCGCGATCGGGAGTTCCGGATGCACGTCGGTATCCGGGTGCGCGTGGCGTGCGGAAGGTGACGATCTCATCGTGCGCTCCGGGATTCGAGCGCCGTGCGGCGCACGACGATGAACAGCACCGCGAGCAGCACGATCGGCCCGATCTGCGGCAGCTTCATCAGTCGGTTGAACATCTCGAAGATCGGCAGCAGCCACGCCAGCACGATGATGCCCTGGTCGCCCGGCAGCCAGCCTTTGTCGAGACCGTGCGCGATCAGGCAGAAGATCGCGATGCCGAGCCACGTCAGTTCGTAGTTCCACAGATACGGCGTCGTCAGCAGCGTGGCGACGGCCAGCACCGCGCCGCGCAGGCGCATGTCGGGCGTGCGGCGCCATACGTCGACGGCCGCGGCGAGCGCGAGCAGCGCGACCGCCGCTTGCGCGACCAGTGCGGCCGTCACCGGCAGGCCCGCGAGCCGCAATGCGGCGAACGGCGTCGGCGACGCGAGCCAGTACGACGGGAGCATGAAATGCTGTTCGCGCACCGTCGACAGTGCCTGGCTCAACCCGTGCAGCGCACCGGGGCCGGCCAGTGCGATGCCGGCGGCCGCGAACAGCGCGGCGGTGATCGCGGCCGCCGCGAAGGTGCGCCACGCACGTGCCGCGATCAGCACGACGGGGAACACCACGGCCAGCTGCGGCTTGATCGCAAGCAGCCCGATCAGCACGCCGGCCGCGACCGGGCGCTTGCCGAGCAGATGCAGCGCGAGTGCGGCGAGGCCGGCGGTCAGGATGCTGTTCTGGCCGAACAGCGCGGACATGCACACCGCCGAATACGCGACCACGACGATCGCCGCGGCGTGCGGCACCGGAAGATGCGCGCGCAATCCCGACAACCGCGAGACGGCGAACGCGTAGCATAAAAGACTGCCCGCGAAAAAGAGGAAATATGCGGGCAGGAAAGGCACAAGGGCAACCGGAGCGATGAACAGCAACATCGTCGGCGGATAGAGCCAGGGAAGCGACCGGTGCTGCAAATACGTGTCGAATTGTGCGAGCTCGGCCTGCAGGAATAAGGAGGGGTCGTAGGCCGATGCGGCATGGCCTTGCAACACCAGGTGCGATGCGGTCCAGAAGACGGAGAAATCGACGCCCGGCCGGACGGCGACATTCGACGTGAAGCCGCTGGTCACGAAGCCCCAGACAACCAGCAACGCGGCGAAGAGCATCAGCATGATGCAGCTGTACGGAATGATCCGGTCGGCTGTCAGCCACTGAGCGCGGCGTGTTGCCCGCCCGCGCATTTCACGATTGGCTGTGTACATGATTCCCCGTATTTGGTAGAGGCCGCTTGGTCAATCGCAGCCGTTTGATCTTGTGGTGCCTGCGGATCGAGTCGCTCTGAAATGGCGTTGTCCGGTGAGGTCATTGTTGGAGAAAAAATGGCGCGTTGCAAATCACCCGCTGAATGCCGGGATTTAGTCTGGCCTAAGACGCACGTGAAAACCGCATTTTCAGGTATGAGAAATCCGAACTGCGGGCTTTCGTGTTTCTGCCTTGAAACATTCCGTCATTTCGACCGGTTCCGCGCCCCGGCGATCGCTCGGGACGCGAGCGCCGTCGAGCGTCCGGGAAAATCCCAAGAAAAAATTTTCGATCCTTTGCGCAGCGCGGCGGCGGGCATTCACGCGTGAAACGCTCGCCGGGAAACATATATCAATTTTGAAACATTTCGCACACTGCACCCCGGGCCGGGGAGAGCGGGCATCGCCGGAACCCTTGATGCGCCTCGATTCCGCTTCGGGTGGCCTGCTCTTTGCGTAAGCGTTGGCACGGCAGTCGACGATGTGACGACCGGGCGGTTCCGGCAAAAGACAGACGGAACCCGGCACCGGAATCACAGGCGGAAAGAAGGGCCGGAGCGCATCGGGGAACAAGCAGCTCCAGGTCGATCAACCGCGCAAGCCTTCGTCGGGTGACCAATGAGACCCGGTATCGTCAGGGCAATAAAAAGTCGGCATGGCCGCATATGGGGAATAAAAATGAAAGACCACAGCACATCACGGTTCGAGAACCGGATTAAAAACATATTGCAGCTTATCCGGGAGTTTGTCTCCCATTCATCTGGATTCCATGCGTCGAACGGCAGTCGTGCCGTTCCGGTCGATCGGATGGTCCGGTTCATCCGGCCGGTCGCACCGTACACGCCTTTCTCGTTCACTGCGTCACTGATACCCATTCGCACGGACAGGGGTGCATATCCCCGCTCCCGCGGCTGAGCGACGCGTCCCGATTTTTCGAGTAGTGCCGGTGGTGCCCAACCCCGACGTCCTGACCGACGAAGGGAATTTCATAGCAGTCCGAAAGGAGAATGCTCATGACAAGAATCATCGAAAAGATCGCGTGGTTCGTCCAGGATCAGGACGGCGTGACGGCCATCGAATACGGCCTGATCGCTGCCCTGATCGCGATCGGCATCGTCGTCGCGTTGACGACGGTCGGTACGGATCTGAAGACCGTGTTCAGCACGATCGCCGCGGATCTGGACTCGGCGGTAGCAGGAATCTGATGGACGGTACGACGAACGGCTCGTCCGAATCGTTCGTCGGCACCACACGGCATCAACGACATTCCTCGACGTATCGATGCACGGTCATCCGACCAGCCGGCACGCGAGGGCTTTGAAAGTGACCACCCAAGGAGATCAACATGTCCAAGTTCATTCAACAAGCCAGCCGTTTCGTTCGCGATGAAGACGGCGTGACCGCCATCGAATACGGCCTGATCGCCGCACTGATCGCAGTCGGCATCATCCTCGCGCTGTCGACCATCGGGAAGGACCTCAAGACCGTGTTCAGCACGATCGCGGCCGACCTGGACTCGGCGGTGGCGGGCATCTGATGGAGCATGCCGCGGACGGCTCGGCCGGTGCAGCGCTCGAGCCGTCCCCGGCGATCCGATCAACCGGGAACCGGAGACCATCATGCAAGCCAGGATGCGTGTCGTACGTCGCTGGATCGGCGACGAGCAGGGCGTGACGTCGATCGAATATGCGTTGCTCGGCGCGATGTTCGCCGTCGCGGTGCTGGGGACGGTCGTCACGCTGAAGGGTTCGCTTGCCAATGCGTACGAGGTGATCGCAACAGCCGTGACGGCCGCCGTGGCCACCGCGCTGGCAATGGTTTCCTGATCCACCGAGTCGACTGCGAGGTTCGCCATGCTACCTGTTGCGCCGCCTTACCCGGTTCCGTTGTGCGTGACGCTGCTCGCGGTCGCCGCGGCCAGCACGGACATCGCGACCCGCCGCATTCCGAACCGTCTCGTCCTGCTCGGCCTGGCCGGCGCGCTGGTTGCCCAGTGCCTGTTGCACGGTGTCGCGGGGGGCGCGCTCGGATGGCTCGCCGGTGCCGCGACCGGCTTCGGCCTGCTGTTGCCGTTCTACCTGTTGCGCGGAATGGCGGCCGGCGACGTGAAGCTGATGCTCGCGATCGGCGCCTGGGTCGGCGCGGAAATGACGTTTTACATCGTGCTGGCCACCTTCCTGGCCGGCGGGATCGGCGCCATCGCCTATGCGCTGCTGCGCGGGCGGATGCGCCAGATGTGGGCGAACGTGCGCGCGTTGATCGCGCGGCGCTCGCCAGGCGCGAGCGCCGAGGCCACCGGCGGCCCCGTCGAAATCGCATCGGTCGGCACGCTGCCGTACGGCGTGGCGATCGCGGCCGGCACGCTGGGCATGCTGTTCGCGTCGTGCGCGTAGCGCGACGGATCTGCAACGAGGACGGAACGATCATGAACACGAATCACACCGAACCGAGACGCGACGCACAGGTGGCACGCCTGCCCGATCCGTTGCCGTCGCGGGAAGCGCATACGAAGCTGGGCGCGCAGTTGCCGGCGGCGCCGCGCTCGCTCGACGATACCGGGTTGAGCATGACGTTCGTCGCCGGTCTCGTGCTGAAGTCGACGCTGATGCTCGGCCGCCCGTCGTACGGCGACCTGGTCGAACGGCACTGCCTGCCGCTCGCCGTGCTCGACGACGTCTTCGCGTTCCTGGTGCGCGAGCATCTCGTCGAGCTCACCCATCGCGGTGCGACCGATCTCGACGTGACGTTCCGCCTGACCGACGCGGGCCGCGTGCTGGCGCTCGAGGAACGGGCGCGCAGCGGCTACAGCGGGCCCGCGCCGGTGACGCTCGACGCGTATCTCGCGTGCCTGAACGCGCATTCGGTACGCAAGCTGCACATCAGCCAGGACGAGGTGTGGGCGGCGTTCGAAGGCATCGTGATCGACACGGCGGTGCTCGATGCGGCCGCGGCTGCGCTGAACGCGGGCCGTCCGCTGCTGATCTACGGGCCCGCCGGCAGCGGCAAGACCTTCCTCGCCGAGCGGCTCGGTTCGCTGATGCGGGGCCGCGTGCCGGTGCCGTACGCGATCTGCGCGGCCGGCGAAGTGATCCAGATCTACGACCCGCTCGTGCACGTCGATGCGGGAACGTCGTCGGGCGGCCAGTCGGTCGATCGCCGCTGGCGCCTGTGCGAACGGCCGGTCGTGATGTCGGGCGGCGAACTGACGCTCGACGAGCTCGACCTGCGTCGCGACGAAGTCGCCGGCTTTTACCAGGCGCCGCCGCACATGAAGGCGAACATGGGCATGTACGTCGTCGACGATCTCGGCCGCCAGCGCGTCGAGCCGCGCGACCTGCTCAACCGCTGGCTGCGTCCGCTCGATCGCGGCGTCGATTACCTGACGCTCGAATCCGGCAACCGCTTCGTGATGCCGTTCGACGTCTGGCCGGTGTTCTCGAGCAACCTCGCGCCGGAGCAGTTCTGCGACGACGCGTTCCTGCGCCGGCTCGGTTCGAAGCTTCACGTCGGCGCGATGGCGATCGACGACTACCGCGCCGTGTATGACGCAGCCTGCGCATCGCTGGGGCTCGTATCGGCGAGCGATGCATTCGACTACCTGCTGCATCGGCTGCACCTGCCGACCGGCAAGGCGTTTCTCGCCTGTTTTCCGGCGGACCTGCTGCGTCTCGTGGCCGCCGGCGCGCGTTACCGCGGCGATCCGCCCGAGGTGACGCACGACGCGCTGTACGACGCGTGGGTGAGCTATTTCGGCGCGGCACCCGAACGTGACGGCGTCCATCCGCCGCCCGTCGAACGCGGCGGACGCACCTTCATCACCGGTTGAGCCGTTTCTTTCACGATTCGTCGAGGAGCATTGCCATGAAAAACAGTCGAGCGGTCATGATGCTGGTCGTCGCGATGGTCGCGGGTCTTGCCGCGGTCGTGTTCGCGTCCCACTGGCTGGTACAGACATCCACGAGTTCGGTCACGCCGGTCGCGGTGGCCACCACCGACCTGAACCTGGGCGAACCGCTCGGGCCGAACCAGATTCACATGGTCAGCTGGCCGTCGGGCAGCGTGCCGACCGGCGCGTTCACCGATACGAAGGCGCTCGAAGGGCGCGTCGTGCGCACCAGCCTCGCACGCGGCGAGCCGGTGATCGAGACGAAGCTCGCGCCGGTCGGCACGAAGGGCGGGCTGTCCGCGGTGATCGCCGACGGCAGCCGCGCGATCACGGTGCGCGTGAACGACGTGGTCGGCGTCGCGGGCTTCGCGCTGCCGGGCAACTACGTCGACGTGATCGTCAACACGCAGGAACAGCAGGGCAAGACCGACGGGCAGAGCATCTCGAAGATCGTGCTCGAGCACATCCTCGTGCTCGCCGTCGCACAGCAGGTGAGCCGCGACGACACGGCGCCGAAGGTCGTCAACGCGGTGACGCTGGAAGTCACGCCCGACCAGGCCGAGCGGCTCGACCTCGCGCGCAGCGTCGGCACGCTGTCGCTCGTGCTGCGCAACCAGGTCGACCAGAAGACGCTGAACACCGACGGGGCGACCAAGCTGACGCTGCTCGGCAAGGAGCCCGCACCCGAAGCGCCTGCGGCGCCCGCTCGCGTACGGACGGTACGCGTGCACGTCGCATCGCATGCGGCGCCGGAAGCGCGGCGCGACTGCGTCGGCGTGCTGACGGGCGTGAAGGGCAGCGTCGAGTGTTTCTGAAGCAGATCAACACAGTCACATAAACGGCCGCCTGCAACGTGCGGCGGCCCTGGAAGTCGATAACCGGCACGGTGCCGGTCTCTCGGGGGATCAGACGAAATGAAGATCAAACCGCAATGCACGGATACCGGCCCGCTGCGCACACGCGTCGCACGGGGCACGATGATGGTCGCGATCCTCTGTTCGGGATGGCTGACGGTTTATGGCGCACTCGCGCAGGAAGGCATCGAGTCGGCGGTGCTGACGAAGGGCGGCGCCAGCGCGCCGACCGCCGTCGGCAAGGGGCCGATGCAGATGACGATCAGCATGGCGCCGGTGGCGGCCGCCGCGCCCGCCGCGTCGGCGGGGCCGCTGCGCGGGCCGAATTGCGTCGGCGCCGTGCGCGAGTCGACCAGCGTCAGCGTGCCGCTCGGCAAGTCGCTGCTGGTGCCGATGCCGGAGCCGGTCCGCAATCGGACGATCGGCAATCCGGCGGTTGCGCAGGCCACGATGGTGTCACCGCAGACGCTGTACATCCTCGGGCTCGCGGTCGGCACGACCAACATGATCGTGCAGGGCAAGAGCGGCGCATGCCGCGTGATCGACGTCGCGGTCGGCGCGGATGCCGGCGGCCTGCAGGCGTCGCTGCTGCAGCTGATGCCGAACGAGCGCGACATCCGCGTGACGACGGCGGCCGGCACGATCGTGCTGTCGGGCACCGTGTCGAGCTCGCAGGCCGCGCAGCAGGCCGTGCAGATCGCGCGCGCCTACGGCGACAGCGCCGGCGACCCGGCCGCGGGCGGCAAGCAAAGCGGCAGCGGCGTGCTGAACATGCTGGCCGTCACGTCGCCGCAGCAGGTGATGCTCGAGGTGAAGGTGGCCGAGGTGTCGAAGACGCTGATCAACCAGATGGGCAGCGCGCTCAACATCCAGGGCGGGTTCGGTTCGTGGAGCGGGGCGCTGGTCAGCAACCTGCTCGCGGGGGTGGCGAGCGGCGTCGCCTTCAGCAAGGCGAACAACAAGCCGTTCAACCTCGCGGCCGACGCACAGAACACCGACAACCTGGTCAAGATCCTCGCGGAGCCGAATCTCGTGACGATCAGCGGCCAGGAAGCGACGTTCCTCGCCGGCGGCAAGATCTTCATCCCGATTCCGCAGAGCAGCGGCAACGGCACGTCGTCGATCACGCTGCAGGAAGAGGAATTCGGCGTCGCGCTGAAGTTCACGCCGACGGTGCTCGCCAACGGCCGGATCAGCCTGAAGGTGGCGCCGGAAGTGTCGGAGCTGTCGCAGACGGGTGTCACGCTGAGTGCGACCAACATCGGCGGCACGTCGATCCTGCCGCTGATCACGACGCGGCGCGCATCGACGACGGTGCAGATGAGCGACGGCGAATCGTTCGCGATCGGCGGGCTGATCAAGGACAACGTGACGGGCGCGCTGAAGGCGCTCCCGGGTGTGGGCGAAGTGCCGGTGCTCGGCGCGCTGTTCCGCAGCACGTCGTTCCAGCAGGATCGCACCGAGCTGATCTTCCTGATCACGCCGCACCTGGTGAAGCCGCTGCAGACCGCCGACGTGCCGCTGCCGACCGACAGCTTCTCGAAGCCGAACGAAGTCGACGTGTACGCGACGGGCAACATGGAAGGCCGCGGCGGTGTGCGCAAG
>NZ_QOBB01000174.1:0-16125 GCF_024704855.1 Burkholderia sp. HAN2018
AGACGAGGCCGGTGACCGGGGCGAGCGGGCCGCTGCCGCCGCCCGTTGCGCCGCCGAGTGCGCCGGTCACTGTCGAAACGAGGCCGGTGACCGGGGCAAGCGGGCCGCTGCCGCCACCCGTTGCGCCGCCGAGTGCGCCGGTGACCGTCGAGACGAGGCCGGTGAGCGGCGCGAGCGGGTTGGTTACGCCGCCGGTGCCGCCCGTGAGCAGGCCGCCGACGGCCTTCACGGTGTTGCCCGTCGACGAGACCGTGTTGCCAAGACCGGTCGTGACGGGATTGCCGCCCGTCGACGCGAGCAGGGCGCCGGCCTGGTTCAGGCCGTTGCCGACCGTGCCGAGCAGCGTGTTGACGGGCGCGCCGAGGCCGGTTGCCGTGCCGATCGTCTGGGTCGTCTGGCCGACCATCGTCGTGATCGGTGTGATGGCCGAGCTGACCGTCTGCGTGACCTGCTGGATCGGGCCGGTCGACAGTGCGTTGGTGAGGGTGTTGCCGCCGTTCGAGACGGCACCGCCGAGCGTCGACACGAGGCCGCCGACGGCGCCCGTGACCGGTGCGAGCGGCGAGAGCGGGCCGCTGCCGAGGCTCGAGACCAGGGTCCCCGTTTGCGTGACTGCGCTGCCGAGCTGGTTGACCACGCCACCCGTGCTGGCGAGCGTGGTGCCGACCGGATCCTTCGTCGCGCCGAGCTGGCCGAGACCGTTGCCGAGGCCATTGCCGAGTGCGGTCACTGCGCCGCCGACGCTTTGCACGATGCCGCCCGCGGCTTGTGTGGTGGCCGGGTTGACGCCCGGCAGCGTCTGGCTGCCGATGACGGAACCGAGGCCCGAGACGGTTCCGCCGACACCCGTCAAGATGTTGCTGCTGCTTGCGAGGACAGTTCCCACTGGGTTCGACGACACGCCCGACGTGCCGGAAGTACCGGACGTGCCGCTCGTGCCCGACGTACCGCTGGTACCGGAGGTCCCGCTTGTGCCGGACGTACCGCTCGTACCCGAGGTGCCGCTGGTGCCGCTCGTACCCGAAGTTCCGCTCGTGCCCGACGTGCCCGATGTGCCGCTCGTGCCGGACGTGGAGATCGTATCGCCGCCGCCCGAGCTCGAGCCGCCGCCAAGACCCTGGCTGATGGAACCCGAGCCGCCGCACGCGGAGAGGGAAAGCATGGCTGCAACGGTGGCCGCGATCAGAGTCGTCCGGAACACGCCATGAGGGATAACCTTAATGTCCATTTTGTCCTCGCATTAAAATGTGTTGTGAACTGCGTTGTGTTGAGTGGTGCGAGGACTACTCTGCAACTGTCGTGCCATTTCGATGCCCGACGGTTCGGCAACAGGTTTTAAACGGGGCAATTCCTTGTCGGAAAAGGAAGTTACGGGAATTGAAAGATTGTTGAATCTGTTTAAGTGCAGACGAATGAGAACGATTTCGATCGTTTCGTAACGTAACGTCACAACATTGGCGTTACGCGTGCGACGTAACGTGGGAGGCGGCGCAGGCTTGGTGGACGAGGCAACTGTTTTACAGGTGGATTAGGTGTGCACATCTAACCTATCGTAAATCCTATGTGTAAGTCGTACCGAAACGCCGTACAAATACGCTGTGCTCACGGTCATTTTTTTCGATCCAAGTCGTTAAAAGAGGTTGGAACTTAAATAGGATCGGATATAGAATCCGGAGCAGATGTAAGGAAATGTACGGTTCGGTACACAACGTTCGAGGAGGGTTGCTATCGCGAATGTTAACTTGCATCAAATGGTGAGCCATGCCCCTCGGGGCAATCTATAAAGAAAGTGCACCTGGTTGTCGTTACAGCAGATGTGGCGAACAGCGCGGGGCGACCGGCCGGATATGCGGGGATGTTTACGTATAAAAGGCCAAAGAACGTAAATACAGGCACGAGGAATAAAATGAAAGCACTCATCAAGCGCTTCCTTAAGGAAGAAGACGGGGTTACCGCGATCGAGTATGGTCTGATTGCGGGTCTGATTGCTGTTGCAATCGTTGCCGGGGTGACGAACATCGGCAGCAGCCTCGGTAATATGTTCACTAATCTTGGCACTTGCGTGTCCTCCCCTTCGGCTACCAACTGTTCTGCCACCGCGATCCGGGCAACCCCGGCGGGCTAAGCTGACTACTTCTTTTTCGGAAGTCGTCTTGGCGCAGTAGCAGGCGGATTGCCTCGGTAATCCGCTTGCCCTCGTATTTGCTGCGGATCGTGGCGCGATGGGACATCTTATTTTTAGCGGGGTATTTCTGACCTGGGCAGGTTTTGTCGTGGTCAGCGATATTCGTTTCCGCCGTATTTCGAACGCGCTTGTTCTGGTCGGACTAGTCAGTGGGTTCGCCGGCGCATGTGTGGCCGCGAATCCATTTGGCATTTCCATGCTTCAGTCAGTGGCCGGCATGCTGGTCGGCTTGATTGGGCTTATGCCGTTCTTCCTTCTGCGCGTGATGGGCGCAGCAGATGTAAAGATTTTTGCCGTGCTCGGCATCTGGTGTGGTGTGCATGCGCTGCTGTGGCTGTGGGTGGCCGCCAGTCTGGCTGCCAGCCTGCACGCGCTCGTGCTGATGGTGCTGTCGCGCACCTCGCTCGGGGGCTTGTGGCGACCGCGCGAGCCTGCGTTGAGACTCGGGAGATATCGGGCAACGCCCTATGCCGCATGCCTCGCGGTGCCGGCTGCCGTATGGCTGCTCTATCTTGCCGCAACGGGGGGCGTGCGATGAAACGACAGAACGCATGGCGAGGACGTCGGCGGCAACGCGGAGCGACAGCGGTCGAGTTTGCGATCGTGTTTCCGCTGTTCTTCGTGATCTTCTACGCGATTCTGAGTTTCGGGATGATTTTTGTCATTCAGCAGAGCTTGACGTTGGCGGCAAGCGAGGGCGCGCGCGCTGGATTGAGCTACGCACCGGATCTCACGACACGCGTCGCGAACGCGAAGACGACGACCCAGAATGTTCTCGGCTGGCTGAACAGTAGTCCGCCCAACGTCGTGGCGCAGCAGTGCAACTACAACGGGACACCGACGCCGTTGCTGTACTGCCTGACGGTCACGGTGAGCTATACGCCGGACAGCTGGATGACGATCATGCCGTTCCTTGGGACCTTCATGACGGCACCTTTGACGGGCACGGCAGTGGTGCAGATCCCGCAGACCATGCTATGAGCACGTCATCCACGAATCACGCAGCAAGAAGCTAACTGGTTTTTATTCCTGCATCCATTCGACAACATGGCCAACAACGTAACGAAGATCATTGCGGGGCTGCTGATTGCGATCGCCGTTCTGCTTGGAATCTATGCCTGGGTGCTTGGACGCAGCGCTTCGCGTCCCGCGCCGGTCCAGCAAGCGGCGACGGCAACAGCCGTACCCGTCGTGATTGCGACGCGCACCTTGCCGGGCGGTCAGCCGATCCCGGCTGATGCACTGAAGATCCAGTCGACTGCGCTAGTACCGGTGGGCGCGTTCAGTGATCCCGTTCCGCTTGTCGGCCGCGTGCCTGTTCGGGAGATCCCGGCCTCGGCGCCGGTCGTTGCGGATGCGCTGGTATCGGGGCTTGCCGAGGACGTACAGCCCGGCGAGCGCGCGGTTGCAGTTCGCGTCGACGAATCGAATGCAGTCGGCAACCGGCTGCGGCCCGGCAACTATGTCGACGTGTTCCTGAATCTGAAGCGTGAAGGCGGCGGCACGATGCTTGACGGCGAGGTCTCGCAGTCGCAGGCGCGTCTTCTGTTGTCGAAGGTCCGTGTGCTGTCGTTCGGTGATGCGACAGCGGATCGCGACAGCGGGAACAACAACGGTGGCAACGGGCAATCGGCCGGTGTCCGCATCGCGGTGCTCGCGGTACCGACCGCGCAGGTCGACGCGCTGACGCTCGGCGAAGCGAGCGGCCGGCTGACGTTCGCCTTGCGCAACCCGCGTGACGACGAGCTTGCGGTACAGACAGTAGCGGTACGTACGGACAACAAGCTGTCGCCGTCGGCACTGGCTGCAGCGGGCGTTTCGTTGCAACAACTGTCCGGTACAACGAGAGCACCGGTGGCCAATGTGAACGTGCCGCCATTACCGCCGCGTTTGATGCCGGTGGTGCGGCCGAGCGGGGGGGGCGGCAACATCGAAGTGATCCGCGGCGGCCGGTCGGAAACGGTTGCCTATTGAAAGACATCGACGGCCATCGATATTAGCGACGACAAGTAAAAGGCCGCGCGACGGTCTACCAAACGATGAAAAAAACACTGAGTGCATTCGCGATTGCCATCTTCACCATGACTTTCGCATCGTTCGCGACTGCGAGCGGTACGATCGAGCTTGCGGTCGGCGCGCAACGGCAGATTTCGGCGAGCCGCACGCTGCAGCGTGTCGCGGTCGGCGATCCTGCGATAGCCGACGTGCTGATCATGAAGGGGAGCCGCTCGGGATCGGTGCTGCTTACCGCGAAGGCGCCCGGCGCGACGAACGTCATGCTGTGGGAGCGCGGTCACGACGAGCCGACGGTCTGGAGCGTCGAGGTCGTCGACGCGGCCGCGCAAGCGGTGCTCGACGGCTCTACGCCGCGCGTGAATGCATACGGCGGAACGGCGGTATTGCAAGGCTCGTCGGCGTCGCTCGAGGCGCATGCGCGTGCGGCCGCGGTCGGCAAGAACATGAGCGGAAAGGGGGCCGTGATCGACCGCTCGACGGTTCCCGGCAAGAGCGTCGTGCAGGTCGACGTGCGGGTCGTCGAATTCAGCCGTTCGGTGCTCAAGCAGGTCGGGTTCAATTTCTTCAAGCAAAGCAACGGCTTTTCGTTCGGATCGTTTTCGCCGGGGGGCGTGCAGTCTTATAGCGGAGGGTCCGGCCCAGGTACCGCGGGTTACGTTCCGACGCTCGGATCGCCGGTCGCGTCGGCGTTCAACCTGGTCGTGAACGCCGCCGGGCGCGGCATTTTTGCCGATCTGTCACTGCTCGAGGCGAACAATCTCGCTCGCGTGCTGGCGGAGCCGACGCTCGTCGCGCTGTCCGGGCAGAGCGCGAGCTTTCTCGCGGGCGGAGAGATTCCGGTGCCGTCACCGCAAGGGCTCGGCTCGACCGCGATCCAGTGGAAGCAATATGGCGTCGGGCTCTCGCTGATGCCGACGGTCCTGAGCCCGAACCGGATCGCGTTGAAGGTTGCTCCCGAGTCGAGTCAGCTCGACTTCGTGAACAGCGTGACGATCAGTGGCGTTGCGGTGCCCGGCATCACGACGCGCCGCGCGGACACAACCGTCGAGCTCGGCGACGGCGAAAGCTTCGTGATCGGCGGCCTGATCGATCGCCAGACGATGTCGAACGTGAGCAAGGTGCCGTTGCTGGGCGATCTGCCGATTATCGGTACGTTCTTCAAGAATCTGAACTATCAGCAGAACGACAAGGAATTGCTGATCATCGTGACTCCTCACCTTGTCGCGCCGATCGCCAAGGGGGCCGTGCTGCCCGCAACGCCCGGCGAGTTGTCCGAGCAGCACGATGGACCGGTCTGGAAATCGTATCTGGGCGGAGCTGCGTCGCCGGACGCCGCTCCAGGGTTTTCAAAATGAGTGGGATGTCTCGCAGATTGCGACGCGTCGCCACGCTTTGTGTAGTCGGGGGTGTTCGACATGAATGCGCGAATCCAGTCATTGTGTGAACCCGCCGTGACCGACTATTTCGTTTGCGCGTCACAGCACGAGGAGCATGTCCGCTGGCTGGCCGATACGCTCGTATCGGCCGGTGCGGTCGAGGCTGCGTCGCTCGAGCCGGGCGTGCTTGCTCAGCGCATCACGGGGCTCAATCCGGCGCTCGTGTTCATCGATTTTTCCGACGGCAACGCGGCTGCGAGCGTGGTCGCCGCGGCGGTACGTGCATCGCATCCGGGGTTGCCGATCATCGCACTCGGCTCGCTCGCACAGCCGGAGAGCACGCTCGCCGCATTGCGCGCCGGTGTGCGCGATTTCATCGACGTGTCGGCCGCGGCGGAAGAGGCGTTGCGCACGACGCGCGGGCTGCTGGCAAACGTCGGCGAGCCGGCAAGCCGTCACGGCAAGCTCGTCGCATTGCTTGGCGCGCGCGCCGGCATGGGCGTGAGTACGCTCGCGGCGAATCTCGCCGTGTGGCTGCAGAAGCGCGCGGTGAGTCCGGGGGCGCCCGGCGAGTCGAATGGCGGCACACCGGCCGGTCGACAAACCGCGCTCGTCGACCTGGGGCTGCCGGCAGGCGACGGCGCGCTGTTCCTGAACACCCGCTGCGAATTCCATTTCATCGATGCTGTTCACAACCTGCGCCGCATCGACCGAACCTTCGTGAATGCCGCACTGACCCGGCATGAGAGCGGTGTTGCATTGACGACGCTGCCGGCCGATCTCGGCGGGCTGCGTGATGTCTCGTATGCATCGTGCGCCGGCGTGCTGAACCGGTTTCGCGCATTTTTCGATCAGCAGATCGTCGATCTCGGTGGTTTTTCGAACCGTGAGTTCGTTGCCCAGATTACGATGTCGGCCGATGACGCGTGGCTCGTCTGCGACCAGGGCGTCGCGTCGATCGTGTCCGCGGCCGATCTGCTCACCGGGCTGCGCGATGCGGGTGTCGACACCGATCGTGTGCGGCTGGTCGTCAACCAGTACGATCCCGCGCTCGACCTGACGCCGGCACAGATCGCCGAACGTCTCGGCCTTGCGCTGGTGGGTACGTTGCCGTCGCGCCGCGTCGCGATCGGCCATGCGGCAAACCAGGGCCGGCTCATCGTCGATATGGCGGAGCGCGACCCGTACATGCGCGCGCTCGAGTCGCTCGCCGCGCGGCTGCCAGGCGTGTCGGTCAGGTCGACCGCCACGCGTTCGGCATCCGGCCTGTCTGCGCTGAAGCGCTTCATTCAACCCTCGTCCAAGCGGTCGTAAGCGATGGCACACGACATTCAATTCGCCGACGGCGCAGCGCCGTTCTCCCAGACGCAGCAATTCCACGACATCAAGAATGCCGCGCACGAGCACTTGCTGACGCGTATCGAAGAACTGGGCGCCGAGTTCGGCCGTTGGTCCCGACAGGCGATCAACCAGTTCGTCGATCTGGAGATCGACAGCTTCGTGCGCCTGCGCCGCATTCCGCTCAACGAGAACGAGGTGCGTACGATCGCCGAGGCCCTGACGAAGGAGCTTGCGGGCTTCGGGCCGATCGAGGACCTGCTCGCGGACCCGGCAGTCGAAGACATCCTGATCAACGGCTACAAGGACGTGTACGTGTCGCGTCACGGGATCCTCGCGAAGCTGCCGGTGCGCTTTACCGACAACGCGCACCTGCTGCGGATCGTGCGTCGGATTCTCGCGCCGATCGGCCGCCGTCTCGACGAGTCGAACCCGATGGTCGACGCGCGGCTGCCCGACGGCGGCCGCGTGAACGTCGTGATCGAACCGCTGTCGATCGACGGCCCGGTCGTATCGATCCGGAAATTCCGCAAGGATCCGCTGAAACCGTCCGACCTGCTCGGCAACGGGACGTTCAACGAAGAGATCAACACGCTGCTCCAGGCAGCGGTCGAGGCGCGCTGCAATATTCTCGTGTCGGGCGGCACGAGTTCCGGCAAGACGTCGCTGCTCAACGCGCTCGCATTCCACATTCCGGAGATCGAGCGTGTCGTGACGATCGAGGATACGGCAGAGCTGTCGCTGAACCACCCGCACGTTGTGCGCCTCGAGAGCCGTCCGGGCGGTTTCGACGGTACCGGCGTCGTGTCGATTCGCGACCTGCTGCGCAATACGCTGCGGATGCGCCCGGACCGGATCATCGTGGGCGAAGTGCGCGGCGGCGAAGTGCTGGAAATGCTGCAGGCGATGAACACGGGCCATGACGGCTCGATGGGCACCGTGCATGCGAGCTCACCGCGAGAGTGCCTGTACCGCCTCGAGATGCTTGCGGGTTTCGCGGGCTTTCAGGGCACCGAGTCGAGCCTGCGCCGGCAGATCGCGAATGCGATCGACTTCATCGTGCAGATCGGTCGCCTGTCGAACGGGCGACGGCGAATCCTGTCGATCACGGAAGTCACCGGTCTGTCCGACAACATCATCGCGACGCAGGAACTTTACCGTTACGAAGCACGCGTGACGCCGGAGGGCGAGGAAGTCGACAACTGGGAGACGCTGGGCATTCATCCGCATTCGCCGAAGCTCGCGCGCTTCCGTCAGACGCTGACGAGCGGCGGGTTCGGCGACAGCGGGTTTGGCGGCGGGTTCGGCCGCGGCGGCGGGGGCTTCAATGTATAGCGCGATGGTGTGGGCGCTGGCCTTCGCGATGGTGTGCGTCGCGGCCGCGATGATGCTGTGGCGTCGCGCGGAAACCCAGCGCGTACGAACCGACGCCAAGCGCTTCATCGACAGCCGGCTCGAACCCGGCGCACGTGCCGGTGTCGCCGCGCAGCCAGCACGGCCGGCGGCGGCCGGTGCCGCGCGCGCGGTGCCGATGCAGCCAGGCGCGGCACGAAACGCATCGTCCGACGCAATCTGGGCACATTGGTATGCGACGGCATCCGAATATCTGTCGAACCTCGCGAGTCGTGCGGGGATAGACGACGCGCGCGGCAAGGCGTTCATCGCGCTTGCGGCGCTTGTCGTGGTTGCATTCATTGCGGGCAGTCACGGCGGCATGCTCGCGTGTTTCGCTGCGCTCATTTGCGGAAGCGCGATATTCGGCGTCTGGCTCGCGTCACGGATTCAGCGGCGGCGGTTGAAGATCGTCCGGCAGATCCCGTCGTTCCTCGACGGGATCGTGCGTCTCGTCACGCTGGGCAACAGCGTGCCGGCGGCCTTCCAGGCAGCACTCCTGACGACCGAGGAGCCGCTGCGCGGCTGCCTGGATGTGGTGTCACGGATGCTGCGCGGCGGTATCGAGATCGATCGCGCGATGATGCACATCGCGAAGATCTACCGGACGGAAGAATTTGAACTCGTCGGCTCGGTGCTGCGCTTGTCGGTCAAATACGGCGGTCGTGCGGACGTGATGCTCGAGCGGATGTCGGTGTTCATGCGCGATCTCGAGCAGGCCGAGCGTGAATTGGCTGCGATGTCGTCGGAAACGCGGCTGTCGGCGTTCGTCCTCGTCATGCTGCCGATCGCGATCGGCAGCTTTGTCGTGATGACAAACCCGAGGTATCTGTACGGGATGTGGGGCGATCCGAACGGTCGGTCGCTGCTCACGATCGCATTCCTGGCGCAAGTGGCCGGCAGCATATGGCTGTACCGAATGGCTCGGCTCAGGTGAGGCTATGACAGCAACTCAAATCGGAGCGATTGCGCTGGCAGTGGGCGCACTTGGGGTGCTGCTGCTAGGTATGGTCGCCGTGTTGCGTGCGCATGCAGCGGGGCGTGCCGAACGTGCGCTGGTCGATGCGCTGGATCGGCGCATGGCGGCACTCGAGGCAGCGAAAGCACGGACCGCGCCGAACGGCGATGCGCCTGCGAAACCCGATGTGCGCGGCGGGCAACGCGTCCAGCGTTTGCTGGACCGGTTGTCGGCGGCGGGCATGCGCTGGCTGGATACCGGATTCGGCAAATACGCTGTCGCGGAAGAGGATCGCCGCCTGCTCGAGCAAGCCGGATATGTCGACTCACGCACGCGCGGTTTGTTTCTGAGCGCGCGGGTCGCGTGCGGGATCGCGCTGCCGCTGCTGTTTGCGATCTTCGCGAGCGGGCGCATGAAAGGCAGTGTCTGGATGGTCGGCATGTTCGTCGCCTTCGGGCTCGGCTTCATGCTGCCGAAACTCTATGTGCAGCGCCGTGCGGCGTCGCGTCGGCAGAGCGTCGTCGACGAACTGCCGCTGCTCGTCGACATGTTGCGTTTGCTGCAAGGTGTCGGGCTGTCGCTCGATCAGAGCCTGCAGGTCGTGACGAACGATTTTCGCGGGATGCTGCCGGTGCTGTCGTCGGAGGTGGGAATCGCGCAGCGTCAGTTCGCTGCAGGACGTACGCGCGAGCAGTCGCTGCAACGGCTGTCCGGCGGATTCGACAACGAGGATTTGCGCGCGATCGTGCGATTGATGATTCAGGTCGACAAGCATGGCGGCGCGGTGCAGGAGCCGCTCAAGCAGTTCGGCGATCGTTTGCGCGAGACTCGCCGCGCGATGCTGCGCGAACGCATCGGCAGATTGACCGTGAAGATGACGGGCGTCATGGTGCTGACGCTGTTGCCTGCATTGCTGATCGTGACGGCCGGGCCGGGCATGCTGGCAGTGATGCGCGCATTGGCGTCGCAGCATTGAAGGACGGAAGGACAGACCATGAAGCGAATTGGCGAAACAGTGACGCGGGCAGGCATGTTGGCGGCGGTGCTGCTGCTTGGCGCATGTGCCACCAAGGAAAGCGGGTATGGCGTCGGTGCGCAGACCGAGCGTGCGGCGCTGATGCAGGCAGCAGATCAGAAGCAGTCCGTGCCGGATACGCCGGGGATGTACCTGGGCCTGATTCAGCGGATGCAAACGCAAGGGCTCTATTACGCTTCTCTCGCGCACATCGATGCGTACGACAAGACATACGGCGTCATGCCGGAATCGGTTCTGCTGCGCGCGGATGCGTTGCGGATGACCGATCAGCCGGCCGCAAGCGCGGCTGCGTATAACCAGTTGCTGAAGACGCCACTCGCTGCGCGCGGCTATCGCGGGCTGGGGTTGCTGGCGGGCGCCGCGGGGGATTTCGATCGTGCGGTGCAGGCATTGACGCAGGCGTCGGAGCTTGCGCCGACGGATCCGTCGCTGCTTTCCGACCTTGCTTACGCGAAGTTGCGCAGCGGCGACGTCGTTGGTTCACGGGTGCCGCTGATGAAGGCGGCCGAACTCGATCAGCGCAATCCGAAGATCGTCAGCAACCTCGCGCTGTATCTGTTTGCGGCAGGACGTGCGCAGGATGCGCAACGGTTGATGAACCAGCAGCATCTGTCGGCCGATATTCGCAAGGACATCAACAGCGATGCCGCGAAGATCGCTGCGGCCGTGCGCGCCCAGCAGCGTGCAGTCGCGACACCGCCGGTGGTTTCGCGCCGCAGCGCGGCAACACCGATCACGCCGATGGCGAACAATGTCGGCTACGACCAGACGGTGCCGCTGTTGCAACGGTTTGCACAATGAACGGATATCCGGGGAGCAACATGAACGAGAACAAACATAATCGAAGCGTACGCATCGGCTGGATCGCGACGCTGGGTGCGATCGCCTGCATCGTAACGAGCTCCGGCGCGGCATATGGTCAACAACCCATGGAACCTGGCGCGTCAGACGTAGGCCGTTCGACCAAGAACTGGCTCGCGATGCAGCGTGACAATCGCGCGGCGGCGCCGGCGCAACCGGTGTTCGGCGATGTCGCATCGCTTGCCTACCAGCGCTATCTTGATTCGTTCAAGAACAAGATCCCGGATTCGATAAGTTCGCAACTCGGTGCAACGGGTGGCATGTCGGGCGGCGGGCAGGGCGCGCAATAAGAGATGATCATGCGCGCAGATCAATCGCACGCGGCACGGCGGTGTGGTGCTGGTGGCCCGCGGAGAAATCGCCAGCGGGGGAGCGTCGCGGTCATGGCGACGATCTGGGCACTAGTTGCGATTATCGTGCTGGGCGCGATCGACGTCGGCCATTTCTATGCTGAAAGACGTCGAATGCAAGCGGCGGCCGATTTGGCCGCGCTGTCAGCGGTGTCGCAGATTGCCACCGACTCGACTTGTCAGGCAGCAAAGACCGCTGCCGGTCAAATCGCCAACCCATCGAAGAATCCGTTGCCGACAGGTTCGAGCGTTTCCGTGTCCTGCGGCATCTGGACGGCGCCTCAGGGCAGCGGCAGCGCGCAGTTCACCTGGATATCGGGAGACCCGATCAGCGCTGGCCAATGCGCCGGTCTGTCGGCCGGAACAGTCAATGGCCAATCGACCAATGCCGTTTGTGTCACGGTGGCCGAGCCGGTCGACGGGATATTTCGCGGTGGCGTCACGATCGGTGGATCCGCCATCGCCAAGAGCGTGCCGACCGATACCTTTACGCTCACCACGTCGCTGGCGACATTGAACGGCGGGTTGGCCAATCAGTTGCTTAAGGTACTGACGGGGTCTCCGAATGCGCTGAGTCTGCAGGTGCTCGACTACCAGGGGCTGGCGCAAGTCAACCTGAAACTGGCCGGCATTCTCGCCAATCTGCCGGTCGGCACGACTACGGGCGTATTGAACGGTACCGTGACGCTCGGGCAACTGGCCAACGCCGCAGTGCAGGCGGCGACGCAGCAGAATCTGGTCGGGGCGAACCTGAACGTTCTGAACGCGATTGTCGCCGCGCTCTGTTCCGGCAGCGTCTGCGGCGGTCCGCAGATCGCGCTCGGCCAGCTGGTTTCTGCTGCTACCGCTACGGGAACTTCCGCCGTCGACGCCAGCGTCAATGCACTCGGATTGCTGTCGACGGCATTGCAGATCGCGAACGGCACGAGTTCGGTCAACATCCCCAGCGTCACGGTTCAGACGCCGACCTTGCTCGCGCCGCTGCTGAACGTGAACGTATCGGGTTCGGTCAAGCTCGGGGCGAATCCGCCGTCCACCGCGAGCGGTCCGCCGGGGCCGTCGAATTGCGGGACGTCCAATTGCACGACCAATACGTCGACCGCGCAGGGGAACATTTTCCTCAATACGTCGATATCGCTGCTGTCGACCTGTCCGACCGGCGGGCTGGTCTATCCGGGAGGCACGTGCCCGTCGGGTAGTCCCACGCCGCTCGCGGCGGTGCAACTGCCGATCACCGCCTATGTGGCACCGGCAACGGCGGGCCTGGCGTCGGTCACCTGTACTGCGGACGGCACGAAAAGCGCAACGGTGAACGTGCAGACCGGATTGGTTGCCGTGTATCTCGGCGGCTCGGCGAATACGCCGATCAACCTCAATGCATCGAGCGGATATACGCAGAACGGTAGCGCCACGCCGATTACGCTGGTGTCCGTCAACCTGCAGAGCCTGCTTAATCTGTTGAACCTGGGTGGCCTGATTTCCGGGTTGTCGACGTTGGTCAAGACCTTGACGCTTGGGCTCCTCGACCTGAGCCAGATCTCGGTCAAGATCAACCTGACGCCCGGACAGTTGACCATTCCCGTTGCCAATCAAAGTGCGACACCGTTGCCGTTTACCTACCCTGGTCCGGGTTCATCCGCGTCGCCGACCCCTGCATCGCCATACATGTTGAGCACCGGCACGGATCAGCTTCTGTCGCCCGCGGTTCAAAGCGCACTTAACAGCGGCCTGTCGATCCAGTTGACCGCCGACAGCGGTTTGCTCGCATTGCTGGGCGATGTTGTCACACCGGTGCTGAACGTCGTTCTCGGGCCGATTTTGTCAGCACTGGGAACTACACTTGTCCCGCTGCTCCTGCAACCGATTGATTCGCTCCTGACCTCGGTCACGGGCCTGCTCGGCCTCAGCCTCGGGAATGCCTATGTCACGAACACACCGGACTCGATCAAATGCGGCAACCCCATGCTGGTTCAATAAATGCCTGAATGTTCCGTCATCAAGGCAGGCAGCGTCGCTGCCGCCTGCAACCGCTCACTGAGCCGCAATCTCGAGCCACTCGTCAATTTCTGAAGCCGCACCCGAATCATGAGAACCACGCCCGCAATCGAAGAGCTCGACCTGTACGTCTGGGAAGGCAAGGCGGACATTGTCGACCGCGTCGCCCGGTGCATGGCGAGCTTCGACGTCGAAGTGATCCGCGCCGACAACGCGGAGATCTCGCCCGAGCGCGCCGCATTGCGGCCGTCACTGGCGATCATCAGCGTGACGATGATCGAAATCGGCGCAGCGTTCCTGCGCGACTGGCAGGCCAACATCGGCATGCCGGTCGTCTGGGTCGGCGCCGCGCGCGATCACGACGCTTCGCAGTATCCGCCCGAGTATTCGCACATCCTGCCGCTCGATTTCACGTGCGCCGAGCTGCGCGGCATGATCGGCAAGCTCGTCACGCAGCTGCGGGCGCATACGGCCGAAACGTCGCATCCGACCGAGCTCGTCGCGCACTCGGAATCGATGCAGGCACTCCTGCACGAAGTCGATACATTCGCCGACTGTGACACCAACGTGCTGCTGCACGGAGAAACCGGCGTCGGCAAGGAGCGCATCGCGCAACTGCTGCACGAGAAGCATTCGCGCTACCGGCACGGCGAATTCGTGCCGGTGAACTGCGGTGCGATTCCCGACGGCCTGTTCGAATCGCTGTTCTTCGGGCATGCGAAAGGATCGTTCACGGGCGCGGTTGTTGCGCATAAAGGCTATTTCGAACAGGCGGGCGGCGGCACGCTGTTCCTCGACGAAGTCGGTGATCTGCCGCTGTACCAGCAGGTCAAGCTGCTGCGCGTGCTCGAGGACGGCGCGGTGCTGCGCGTCGGCGCAACGTCGCCGGTCAAGGTCGATTTCCGCCTGGTCGCGGCGAGCAACAAGAAGCTGCCGCAACTCGTGAAGGATGGCCTGTTCCGCGCCGATCTCTACTACCGGCTCGCGGTGATCGAGCTGAGCATTCCGTCGCTGGAAGAGCGCGGCGCCGTCGACAAGATCGCGCTGTTCAAGTCGTTCGTCGCACAGGTCGTCGGCGAGGCACGGCTCGCGCAGTTGTCCGATCTGCCGTACTGGCTGACGGACTCTGTCGCGGACAGCTATTTCCCCGGCAACGTGCGCGAACTGCGTAACCTCGCCGAGCGCGTCGGTGTGACGGTACGGCAGACGGGCGGGTGGGATGCCGCGCGGTTGCAGCGGTTGATCGCGCATGCGCGCAGTTCGGCGCAGCCGGTACCGGCGGAGAGCGCGGCCGAGGTCTTCGTCGATCGCAGCAAGTGGGACATGAACGAGCGCAACCGCGTGATTGCGGCGCTCGACGCCAACGGCTGGCGGCGTCAGGATACGGCGCAGCAGCTCGGTATCAGCCGCAAGGTATTGTGGGAAAAAATGCGCAAATATCAGATCTTTGACGAGGAGCCCGAGACCCGCGAAAGTGAGTAATTAATGAGATAAAATCGCGCTGAATTACAACGACACGGGCGGGAATAGAACTTCATGAGCCATATGACGGGGTTGGGAAAGGCGTGCGTGTTGCTCGCCGTGGTGGGAGGCATGCAGGGCGCTTATGCGCAGAGCCTGGCGGACAGCGGGTCGCCGGCAGTACAGCAGGCGTCGGCGCCGGTGGCCGCGATTCCGGTGGTCGATCCGCAGGTCCAGACATCGGTGCAGCCGCAGGCAGGTGAGTCGACGGGGCCGAGCACGGTCGACGACCTGCAGCGCCAGATCCAGGCGCACTCGCTGACGGAAATGCGCACGAGCTACAACGGCAGCTACGGTGCGAGCCTGCTGTTCAACGTAAAGGACGGTGCGTATTTCGTCGCGCTGTTCCAGCAGAAGGCGTTCTGGCGCGTGATCAAGACTTACGACGAATCGCGTGCGGAAGCGATCTACCGCGATTTCTCGCACCAGGCGGAGCGGCTGGCCGTCAACGAACTGCGGGCAGCGAAGCTGGAATCGCAGAAGGCGCAGATGGACAAGCAGATCGAAGTCACGCAGGATCGCGCGCGGCGTCTGCAGGCGGATATCTCGATCGCACGCCAGCAGCAGGCGGCAGTCGCGGATCGTCAGAAGAGCGTACGTAACGAGACGGCCGCATTGCAGGCGCAGCAGGCCGAGCTTCAGTCGCAACTGCGGGCGTTGCAGCAGCAGGTGCGTTCGTTGCAGCGGGAGGCCGACGCCGGTTTGCCGACGACGGCACGCTGAACCCGGCAGCGGTGCGGCGACATGCCGCGCCGGCCGCACAAGTAAAAAGGGCAAGCCGGTTGGCTTGCCCTTTTGTTTTACTGGCCGTCCGGCACGATTCGCCGGCGGCGCGTCACGATCACCGGCCCGTTGCCGCCGCGGGAATCCGACGGCGAAGCGTTGCCGGATGCGTCGCCGGCATCGCGCGGTGCGCCGTAGCTTTCGCGCGGTTCACGGGGTTCGCGCGGGGCGCCGTAGCCCTCACGCGGCTCACGCGAGCCGTAACCCTCGCGCGGTTCGCGCGAGCCATAGCCTTCACGCGGTTCGCGGGAGCCGTAGCCGCCGTCGCCGCGCGATTCACGCGGGCCGCCGTGCGAGCCGTACGGGCTGTGACC